>RCNQ01000276.1 GCA_003731675.1 Bacteroidetes/Chlorobi group bacterium ChocPot_Mid | reverse complement strand
CAAATTCCTTACCCTTTTCATGTGATTCGTCAAGTCTGCATAAATCCCACTACAACCCATTAGTAAACATTTATACAAACAATTAGTTGAAATTACTACAAAAAACACTTTCTTAATATCGTACTTTTGTAAAAAAGAAAGTTAGTTTTTGTTCTTTTTAAATATTTTTTTCAAAATAACAATGATTTTTTATCAACTTTATAAATAACAAATTAAAAAATTATTTGTAATAAATAAAATAAAATCATACTATTTTTGAATTTTTTTGAAAAAATGTTGATTATATTAAAGAAATTTATTAATTTTAGAAAACAGGAAAATAAAATGGTTAAAATTATCAAATATTTGATTTTTGCTTTAATCTCTGTTTTGATGTCATTACAGCTTTTTTCTCAGGGGAAAAGTGATGTAATCGCTCAATACAGTTGCAGAAATTCTGATGTTACCACAACGATAGTTCGTGATGTCAACTCTGACGGCGTTTACGACACTTATACAGTCATGTGGTGCAATGGTTCAAGCAACACCTATCCGATATTAGCTATTGGCGACATAAGAAAATGGCCTCCAACAGGCATTCCAACAAGAGAAATCATTGAATCAAGCCAAACAGCAAGAACTATGACCGAAGCTTACTTCTCTATGAGTAGCAGTATCATTCTTTGCTGGTTTGTCAGACCATTGAATTGCGATACAGTTTACTACTTCGACAACAGACCTGATTTATCTTTAACAAATACAGATGAATATTATAGCGATAATATTGGGTTCAAGGTTACACCTAACCCCGCAAATGAATTCTTGGATATCAATTACAACTTAACAGAAAATTCATGGGTAACAATTACTCTCTACAACGAAGTTGGAATTAATACTGCTGAAATTGAAAATAAAATGATTAACAAAGGAAATTACAATATACATTATTCTTTGAAAGACTTGAGTTCTGGAACTTATTTCTTGTCAGTCAAACTTGGATTGAACGAAATATTTACTAAACAAATTTCTATAATTAAATAATTTATAGCATTTGAAATCTTAACGGTTTTAATTGTTCTCGGACTTTTAAAACCGTTTTTTTTGAAAGGCAAATATTATGAAAATCGCTATTGCAGACGACCACGCAATCGTCAGAAAAGGATTAAAACTAATTCTCGAAACTGAATTCGGTGATGTCACACTCGATGAATCCAGCTCAGGTGACGAACTCATTGATTTGGTCAGACATAATAACTACGACTTGATTATTCTCGATATTTCAATGCCTGGAAAAGACGTCCTCGATACATTAAAAGACTTAAAAGATTTGAAACCCAACATACCCATTCTGATTTTTTCAATGAATCCTGAAAAAGCTTATGCCGTCAGAATGCTTAAATCAGGTGCCTCTGGTTATATTAATAAAGACTGCTCCCATGAAGAATTAATCGAAGCTATTAAAAAAGTTATTTCAGGCAGAGGCTACATTTCATCTACTCTCTCAGAACTTCTGGCTTCTGAAATCCGCGAAGGCTCTGAAAAACCCATACATCAAACCCTTACAGACAGAGAATTCCAAATATTCTGTATGATTGCCTCAGGTAACAGTCTTGATGAAATTGCTGAAAAACTCTTCCTCAGTAAAAACACCATTAGCAACCATCGCAACAATATTATGAAGAAACTTAAACTCAAAAATAACGCAGAAATTACCGCCTATGCCATGAAAAATGAAATCGTTATTTAATTCAACTTCTTGATATCCGTAATTTGAAACCCTTTTGGTTTCAACACTGCTCAATTATCACAAATGCTATTGCATTCTTGTCCGAGTGTGATAAAGTTACCAATACAATACAATCTCCCCACTGCTTCGCCAAACCTCCGAACAACTCTATTCTCG
This sequence comes from Bacteroidetes/Chlorobi group bacterium ChocPot_Mid, assembly GCA_003731675.1. Taxonomy (GTDB): domain Bacteria; phylum Bacteroidota; class Ignavibacteria; order Kapaibacteriales; family UBA2268; genus ChocPot-Mid. The sequence goes on along the minus strand of RCNQ01000276.1, from coordinate 1,677 downwards.
GTTTCCCGCTTTGCTCATTTTTAACACCTATTTCAGAAAATTTAAACCCATCTGTTATTCCGGTTCCAATCGCTTTGCTGAATGCTTCCTTTGCTGCAAACCTTGCCGCATAATGCAAAACCCTTGTATCCTTGAACTGTTCGCAATAATTCCTTTCCGTATCAGTAAAAATTCTCTTCAAAAATCTCTCCCCATACTCTTGTATCGCTTTCTCTATCCTCGGTATTTCTATAATATCTGTTCCTATTCCTACTATCATTTTTTCCTCATTAATTTTATTTCTCAATCTCCTTGACATACCTTTTATATTCTTCTATTACTTTTGGCATAGCCAGACCTGATGCTTCATCCAACCTTGCATGAACCAAATCACTTATTACTGTTCTGTGTGGATTAACCTCCACTACATAAGCTCCGTTCCTTAATGCAATCAATGGTAAATCAGCCGCAGGATAAACCTCTGCCGATGTTCCAATACTAAAAAAAACATCACAGCTAATTGCAGATTCCTGTGCCTTCTTCAATACTTCATATGGCAACATCTCTCCAAACCAAACTACCGATGGTCTTACCTTTCCTCCACAAAACTGACATTTTGGAGGAGAATCCGATTCACAACCCTTATCATCTTCGTATGGCTTCTTGCAATCCATACAATGATTTTCAACTATATTACCATGCAACTCATATACAACCTCTGAACCCGCTTGCTGATGCAACCTGTCTATATTCTGAGTAAAAAGCAATACATTCGGTATCAACTTCTGCAATTCTGCTATTGCATAATGTCCGGGATTTGGCTTCTTACTACTCATCATCTCCCTCCTCGCTTTGTACCACTGCCAGACCAAATCAGGATTCGATAAAAAACCATCTATACTTGCCAACTCAGCAGGGTTCATCTTTGTCCACAAACCATCAGGGTCCCTGAATGTCTGTATCCCACTCTCTGCCGAAACTCCAGCTCCAGTCAGTATAACAATCTTATCTGCCGAATATAACCTTTTTGCTATTTCAGAATACATATCAATTCTTAAAATTATGTTAAATCATTAATCCAAAATATTAATTTTCTCATTAATATTATAATTTTAGTTTTACACATTTTTAATTTCGTATTCAAATAACTAAAGTGCTTTCAGTTTCTCCTTTATCAAATTATCATCATTTATCGGATACTCACATTTATTTTCACTGCAAAAATACAATGTCGGTTTATTATCAAGCATAATCATATCTGATGTGAACTTTGCTACTTCTGATATTTCATCTCCATTAGTCTCTGTTTTAACTATTATGCTCAAATTCGGAATAAATTTATCATTCAGATATTCCAGGTATCCAACCACCTGCTCAAATTCCTTAACAACTAAAACAACTTCAATGGACGTATTTAAATACAACATCAGCGAATTTAAAAAATATGTATATGCTACCGGATACTCATTGATACTACCTGAAAAACACCTGATTATCTCTTCAATAACATTTTTAAATCTAATATCACCTGTTATTCTATATAATCTTACCAGATTCATCAACTGCACCGAATTCCCTGATGGTACTGCTCCGTCATATATCTCCTTCTTTCTTATTATCAGTTCCTCTGAAAAATCCGAAGTAAAAAAGAAACCACCTTTTTCTTCATCACAAAAATGTTTTATTAAAACCTCCTGA
>RCNQ01000275.1 GCA_003731675.1 Bacteroidetes/Chlorobi group bacterium ChocPot_Mid | reverse complement strand
TTATTGGGTTCTTGATATTCTTCAGATAAATGATTAAATAATTGAATTTTTAGAACCCACCTTTAATTATAAAATAAAGCAGATGTGCCGCCTTTTCTTCAATACTTGGATACAACTCCTTTCCATCGAATGTCTGGTAAATAGTTGAAAGTGAACTTTTGAAACTATCATCTTTCTCTCTACCAAATAAGCTTGAACTTTCAAATTTCTTTCTTAACATTTCAATTGACTTCATTGCTTCTCTGTATGATATTTTTAAATAAGTTTTTTGGCTAACACCTGTAACTTGCAATGACCTGTTATCATACTTATCAAGAGTTTCTAAAGCATATTTATAATCTACTATTACTCGTAACAAACCTTTCGCTTCATCACCGCTTATTTCAGCACCACTCGTTATATTAGATATAAAATCTATCAATTTCGATAGCTCGTCTTCTTTTTCATCTTCTGTATTATCTTTAATCTTTAAAATCTTTTCCCTTAAAACTTTAGTTGCCCAAATTCTGAATTGAGTTGCTTGGATTGAGTTCACTCTATAACCGATGGATATTATAGCATCAAGATTATAAAATTTCGTTTTATATCTTTTCCCGTCATCAGCAGTTAGTTCCAAAATGGAACATACTGAATTTTTATCTAACTCACCTGATTTGAATATGTTAGCCAAATGCTTTGTAATGGCAGGTCTTTGAGTACCGAACAATATAGCAATATCTTTCTGAGGCATCCATAATGTATCATTCAACAGCTGTACTTCAAGTGCTCTGTCTTTATTCCTTTGGTAAAGAACTATTTCTTGTCCTTTTGTCATTATTTATATCCTTTTTTCATTATCAATTATCCATTCTCAATTATTGAAATCTCCTCCTCCGTCAACCCATACAACTCATAAACCAAAAAAGTCACAGTTCAGACAAATAACAAAATCCTGTATTCCCATAAATCCTATAAATCACAGTTCAGACAACTACTCCCTCTCCACAATCTTAATCTCCTCCTTCGTCAGCCCATACAACTCATAAACAAGTATGATTATTTGTATAAAAACAATTTATATAGTTATAATTACCTGAAAGATTATTTCCATTCAGCTGGTTTATGCAGAATAAAACCATTAGGTTTCATTATTTCATCCGGGAATAAACTGCATTTTATTTTACTTTCGGATAGATTGAAATACCCATCAGCACAATTTTTTAATTCATTGGATACCCTTTTTGGTGGAAAAACTGATATTATTCTTTTTCTGGGACATAATTGTTTTGTTCTCTTAATTGCTGGTGCTAAGTCACTATCGCCCGAAATAATCAATGCAGTATCAAAACCATCCATAATTGCATCTGTTAATAGTTCTATAGCAATATTTACATCCGTTTCTTTTTCGTTCGATTTTATCCATTTTGCTCCGCAATTTCGGCATATCATTGGTGTTGTCAAATATTTACCAAAAAACATTTCAATTTTATTTAATGTTTCAAGGGCTTCTAAAAAATATAATTGCCGTTTTCTTTTTTCCTCAGGCTCTTCAATTCTAGCAGTAAAATATTTTACTTTAACTAATGTTTGACTTTCCTGAAGAATATTATTTGATAATTCAAAAAGATTTAACCAATAGTATTTCCTCCAACCTTTTGATTTCAATCCAAAATACAAATTGAATCCGTCAATATAAGTTATAACTCTTTTTTTCATAAAAAAAATTTTCCTTGTTTCGTATCTAAAAATAAATTATATTTGAAAAAATTTTACACCGCTAAGGATAGAATCCTTAGCCCGACGCTTTCGGATTAAATCCGGAAGCGTTTCTTTTTTTCATATTTTTCCCCCTCCACAATCCTAATTTCCTCATCCGTCAGCCCATACAACTCATAGACCAGCTGGTCTGATTCTATAAGTTTCTTTATCTTTTCAGGTGCTTCCATAAAAAATAATCCAATAATTAAAATTATACATTTCTTAATTTAACAAAAAAATCATATTCCATTAAAAAAACTTTGCATAACTTCTCTCATACTTTGTGTACTTGGTGGTTAAATCTCAATTCTGCTCTTCAGTTTCCGAAACGTAGTAAAAATAAAATAAATTACGTTTCACACCAATCTTGTAATTTCGTACAGCTTGTTCTTTGGAATCTCGTCATCCTGAGCTTGTCGAAGGATGAAAAAAGCTCTGTGAACTTTGTACCTTCTTTGAGCACATTGTGGTTAAATTCTTTCGTTTCACATTCTCACCTATAACAAAATAAAAACCTCTTTAAAATAAAATAAATTACGTTTCACACCAATCTTGTAATTTCGTACAGCTTGTTCTTTGGAATCTCGTCATCCTGAGCTTGTCGAAGGATGAAAAAAGCTCTGTGAACTTTGTACCTTCTTTGAGCACTTTGTGGTTAAATTCTTTCGTTTCACATTCTCACCTATAACAAAATAAAAACCTCTTTAAAATAAAATAAATTACGTTTCACACCAATCTTGTAATTTCGTACAGCTTGTTCTTTGGAATCTCGTCATCCTGAGCTTGTCGAAGTATGAAAAAAGCTCTGTGAACTTTGTACCTTCTTTGAGCACATTGTGGTTAAATGTTTTTGGGTTCACTTTCTCACGTTTTTTACAGCACACTGTTCACGAATAACAGATAATTGAAAACATTTATTGAAAGTCTAAAAAAAGGTGAAAATGATGCAAATTTACTTAAGTAAATTTCTAATTGATATAAAATAAAAGAGTTATAAAGTTCATGTTTTGCACTGCCTAAAATGAAAATTGCATTATTTACCATCCTCTGAGGTGCTTACATCTCTTATAACAATTAATTCATAATTCATAATTCATAATTCGTAATTCGTAATTCGTAATTCGTAATTCGTAATTCGTAATTCGTAATTCCCTAAAGCTGCCTCAGCACCCTGACATCATTTTCGTAGAAAAGTCTGATATCATCAATACCAGTGCGAAGCATAGCAACACGCTCAATACCAAAACCAAACGCATAACCTGTGTATATTTCAGGGTCAATACCACCTGCTTTCAATACATTTGGATGAACCATACCGCAACCTGCTATCTCAAGCCAACCTGTATTCTTACAAATTCGGCAACCTTCGCCACCACAAAGAAAACATGAAATATCAAGCTCCGCACTCGGTTCTGTGAAAGGAAAAAAAGACGGGCGAAAACGAAACTTTGAATTCTCTCCATACATCTTCTGAGAAAATTTAATCAAAGTACCCTTCAACTCTGCAAAGCTAACCTTCTTGTCAATATAAAGCCCCTCAATCTGATGAAACTCCGCAAGTGAACGAGCATTAATCGCCTCATTTCGATAAACCCTCCCCGGCATAATACACCTGATAGGTGGTTTTTGATTCTGCATAACCCTTATCTGTACAGGTGAAGTATGAGTCCTCAAAACAAGCTCCTGCTCATCAGATTCTATAAAAAAAGTATCCTGCATATCCCTTGCAGGATGGTCTGGTGGAAAATTCAAAGCATCAAAATTATGATAACCATCTTCAATATCAGGACCTTCAGCTACTGTAAAACCAAGCTCTTTGAAAATATTTACCATTCTTTCCATTACCTGCAAAACAGGATGATAAGTCCCCCTGAAATCCCTTCTCCCGGGCAAAGTCAAATCAAGAGTCGGAACCGTTTCAGCTTGATGAGATAGTCTTTCCCTAAGCTCATTAAATCTTTCCTCAACAGACCTTCTTAAAATATTCAGTTCCTTCCCAATCAAAGGTTTTTCTTCTTTTGCCGCATCCTTCATCTTATCGAAAAGACTTTGAATCTTACCCTTTTTAACAAGAAACTCCAGTCTGAACTGCTCAAGTAAATCAATAGAATCCACACTCTCAAGAGCTTTGAGTGCCTTCTCCTTCAATATTTGAATTTCATCTAACATCTTCTTATAATAAATCAACCGACAGAATTAACTGTCGGTTAATATTAAAAAATTATTTCTTTGATTTTCAAAAAAACTATTTCGTAACCTGCTTTACAATCGCTTCGAAAGCGGCAGGTTTATTCATAGCAAAATCAGCCAGAACTTTCCTGTTCATTATTATATTATTTTCTTTCAAAGCATGAATCAATCGGGAATATGTTGTGCCGTGTAGTCTTGCTGCGGCATTTATCCTTATAATCCATAATTTACGGAATGTTCTTTTCTTCCACTTACGGTCACGATATGCGTGAGTAAGTCCTTTTTCAATGTGGTTCTTCGCAATTGTCCAAACGTTCTTTCTCGCTCCCCAATAACCCTTGGCAAGCTTAATAAATTTCTTACGTTTCTGACGCGAAGCTACTTTGTTCTGTGATCTCATTTCAAATCTCCAATTATTAATTATACATTTGTTTTATTAGCTGTGGGGGAGCTTCTTTACCCCTTTCGCATAAAAATGTTTCTTATTACAGAAACAAAAAAACTATCCAATTGCCAGGGCTCTTTTAACTCTTTTCTCATCAACAGTTGCTACTGTTGTTGATTGTCTCAGATTACGTTTAGTCTTTCTTGACTTCTTAGTTAAAATGTGGCTCTTGTAAGCTTTCTCTCTTTTCAATTTTCCGCTTGCCGTTACTTTAAAACGTTTTTTAGCGGAACAATTTGTTTTCATCTTTGGCATTTCATCCTCAATTATTTATTTTTTACTATCTTCTTCAGTATTTTTCTTCTTTTTTACCTTCCCTTTTTCGGGAGATAAAACAACGTGAATTATTTTTCCTTCAGTTCTCATCGGAGAATCAACTTTCGCAACAGCTTCCAGCGCTGCAACAAATGTTTCTAAAAGTTCCTTGCCTATTTCCTTATGAACAATCTCACGCCCTCTGAACATAACAGATGCCTTTACCTTAT
>RCNQ01000274.1 GCA_003731675.1 Bacteroidetes/Chlorobi group bacterium ChocPot_Mid | reverse complement strand
CAACAGGAATATTGAGGAAGAAGATTTAATCTTTGCTCAGAAATTCATTGATTTTTAGAAATTAACGAATAAACTAATAAAAGCATTTTAGCAATTCTTAATCTCAAATAACGTCTTTAAATCAGTTTTTTATTAATTATAATACATTATGAGCAGATTTTATAGTTCGGGAAGATTTGGTGGCAGTATGTTTCCGCCAACGATAAAGGGTTTGTTGATAGCGAATATAGCTGTTTTTTTGTTACAACATATCTTTGGAGTTTATTCAATTGGTCAGACAACGCTGATGGAGTTTATTTATCGCTATGGAGCATTGTTTCCATTCAAATCGGATTATTTTTATCCATGGCAATTGTTTTCGTATCAGTTTTTGCACGGCGATTTTTATCACATATTTTTTAATATGATAATGCTTTGGATGTTTGGTATGGAACTCGAGAATTTATGGGGTTCGAGAAGATTTTTTATTTTTTACATTCTCAGCGGTTTGGGAGCAGGACTTGTGCAGTTGTTTCTGGCACCTTACATTGGGCAGGCAGGACCAACCGTGGGAGCATCAGGTTCGATTTACGGAATATTTCTTGCTTTCGCATTTTCATTCCCCGACAGGCATATAATGATTTTTCCATTGTTTATACCAATAAAAGCGAAGTATCTTATAATAATTTTAGTTGCAATGGACTTTTTTATGGGATTTTCGGATTCATCGAATGTGGCACATTTTGCACATATCGGCGGAGCAGTAACAGGATGGCTTTTGATGAAGTATGGCGACCAGATTGGTGTTTACCGTCTATTCGATAAACTATTCCCACCGAAACACCAGACGAGTGGCTGGAGCCAACCGTACAGCAATCCTTACTCAGGTATGTTCTCGCAAAGTCAACAAAAGGCAAAAGTATTTAAAACCGATTGGTTCGGAAAAACAAATAAGGAAGAAGCTAAGCCAACATCGAACAGTTATACTTCTAAGTTCCATGTTAATGGTGAAGAGATTGACCAAACAAAAATTGATGAAATACTCGATAAAATCTCGGTTTCAGGTTATCAAAATTTAACAGAAAGAGAAAAAGCAATTTTATTTGAATTAAGTCAAAAAATAAAATAACATATATGGATAAAATAATAACTTACCCAAGAAGAAAATCACGTCAGATAATGGTTGGCAATGTCCCTGTAGGTGGAGATGCACCAATCTCGGTGCAAACCATGACAAAGACAAAGACTGCCGACGTGAAAGCAACGGTTGAGCAAATAAACCGTTGTCATGAAGCAGGCGCAGACATAGTCCGCGTTACGATTAACGAAAAAGATGCCGCTGAAGCAATTAAGGAAATTATTAAACAGGTCAGATGCCCGCTTGTTGCCGATATTCATTTCAATCATGTGTTTGCATTGAAGGCAATTGAAGCAGGCATTGCAAAGGTCAGAATTAATCCCGGTAATATCGGCTCAAAGGAAAGAATCAAAGAAGTTTTGCTCAAAGCAAAAGAGAGGAATATTCCAATTCGTATTGGCGTTAATTCCGGCTCACTGGAGAAAGACATTTTGGAAAAGCACAGTTACCCGACAGCAGAAGCTTTGTTCGAAAGTGCCATGCGGCACGTAGAAATTGCACAGGATTTCGGTTTTGATGATATTGCGATTTCAGTTAAATCCACAAGTGTACCCTTGATGATTGAAGCATACCGGCTGATAGCCGCAAAGACTGATTTTCCGTTGCATCTCGGAGTAACCGAAGCAGGTTCTTTCGCTATGGGGAGTATCAAGTCTGCTGTTGGCATTGGTGCATTATTGTCTGAAGGCATTGGCGACACGATACGTGTTTCGCTGACAGACCAGCCCGAAACAGAGGTACATATCGGCAAAGACATTTTGCGTTCATTGCAACTTGCTCAAAGAGGAGTTGAGATAATTTCCTGCCCGACATGCGGTCGTCTCGATTTTGATTTATTCAACATAACAAAAAAGCTGGAAGACAAGCTGAAAGGAATTAAGAAAAATATCAAGATTTCGATTTTAGGTTGTGTGGTCAACGGTCCCGGAGAAGCTAAAGAAGCCGACATAGGAATAGCCGGTGGAAAAGGTGAAGCCATACTTTACAAAAGGGGTATAATGGTCAGGAAAATCAAGGAATCCGATATCGTCGAAGAAATTTATAAAGAAGTGATGGAGTTTGAATCGAAATAATGTTAAATATTTAGAATTAATGTTAAAATTAATGTTTATTTAAATGATTAAGTTATTGAATTTATATTTGGATTTAGTTATTGAGTTTTGTAATTTAGAAGATAAATACAATAATAATAAATGAACTTAATTCTTAAAGAGCAAGGTGTAAGATTAATTCAAGGTGATGTTTTAGAAGTTCTAAAAGAGTTACCTGATAATTGCATTGATATGATATTTGCAGATCCTCCCTATAATCTCTCAAATGATGGTTTTACATGTCATGCTGGAAAAATGGTCAGTGTTAATAAAGGAGAGTGGGATAGAAGTAAAGGAGTTGATGAAGATTTTGAATTTCACTTTAATTGGATAAATGAGTGTCGAAGAGTACTTAAAAATGATGGGACAATTTGGATTTCTGGTACGTATCATTCAATCTACATATGCGGTTTCGCATTACAAAAACAGGGATGGCATTTTTTGAATGATATAACTTGGTACAAACCAAATGCTTCACCTAATCTATCATGTAGAATGTTTACTGCGAGCCATGAGACATTAATTTGGGCTCGGAAAAACAAAAACGGGAAACACAAATTCAATTATGAAGTAATGAGAAATAAAAATTGGGGAAATGACATACTAAAAAATCCAGGCAAACAGATGAGAAGTGTCTGGGCAATTGGCACACCTATGAATGGAGAGAAAAAATACGGAAAACATCCAACTCAAAAACCTTTAGCTTTGTTAGAAAGAATTGTACTATCCTCAACAAATACGAATGATCTAATTCTTGATCCTTTTTGCGGAAGTGCAACTACCGGTGTTGCTGCTTTAAAGCATAATAGAAAATTTGCTGGTATTGATATTGATATTGAATATTTAAAAAACTTGGCGATACCAAGAATTAAAGATGAAATTGCTCAACGGTCAAAAGAAATATTTTCAAACACTTTTGTCGTTAATGAGCCAAAAATTGAATATGAATTTTTACCATAAGTTATTATGGAACGAAAAGAAGCAATTGAAAAACTGAAAAAACTTGAAGGTTTAGAATTACATGAACTCGCAAGGAAATACAATATAACAATTTACAAAAATGGTAAAGTAAATAAAGGTTGGGCTGGTCATGTTATTGAGCGATATCTTGAATTACCGTTAAATTCTCACAATCGCCGAATTTTGGTTCTTGGGAATTAAAAACAATTCCTTTAAAATATAAGAGAAATGGTGAATTAACCTTTAAGGAAACGATGGCAATTACTATGATTGATGAAGTAAATATTCTGCAGAAAGAATTTGAAGACAGCCATCTTTTAGCAAAGTTAAGAAAGATTATTGTTGTATCAAGAATTGTTGGTGATAGTGTTGATGATCCAAGCTATTTTCATTCAGTTACTGATTTTGATTTGAAAGATAAACTTTTTGAAAAAGTAAAGGAAGATTATAATTTAGTCAGGAATATTTTATTAGATCCAACTAAAGGATTTAATGCTTTATCTGGGAAATTAGGATACTTTATACAACCAAGGACTAAAGGTCCTGGTCATGGGTCAAAATCAAGAGCTTTTTATGCAAGACCAAGGTTTTTAAAAGAATTTATTAAAATTTAATTTTATATTCTACTTCTGCCGGTTGTTTCAACTGACACAGAACGGGAAAAACGGAAAAATTGACAGATGGGAAAAATTTTGTAAGTTAATATTTGATTAATTTGCATAAGTGATAAAATTTAAGGTTTTTCGTGTCAAGAATAAAGTCGCTTGCATCAGATACAATGATATACGGTGTGTTCACAATCGTGGCACGCTTTCTCACTTTTATGCTTACGCCTCTTTATACAAACTATCTATCTGTTCCCGAGTTTGCAGAAGTCGGCTATCTTTTTGCCGTAATTGCAGTTATTAATATTATTTACGGATTCGGAATGGACTCGGCATTTTTCCGTTTCTACGAAAAAGATGATGAAGAGCAATCCAACCGTGTTTTTACGTTGTCATATATTTCGATACTGTGCATCAGCGGATTTTTTTCGGTTGTTGTAATAATCTTTTCAGGCAGTCTTGCACCAGTGATGACGGATTTGCCAAGCGGGTCAAGGATTATAACTCTTGCGGCTTTGATTCCTTTTCTTGATTCACTTATGGTAATACCATTTGCATTTTTGCGAATGACCAGACAAGCAAAAAAGTTCGCATTGACCAGATTTTCACTTGTTATTGTAGCTGTTGTTTTAAATGTTATTTTCGTTGTAGTGCTGAGGTGGGGAATCGAAGGCGTTCTTTGGGCACAAATAATTGCAAATGCAATCGGCGGACTGGTTTTTGTGCAGATTATTTACACGAAAATCAATTTCAAATTTGATTTTAAATTACTTTGGGAAATGC
>RCNQ01000273.1 GCA_003731675.1 Bacteroidetes/Chlorobi group bacterium ChocPot_Mid | reverse complement strand
GTTATGACTGCAGAATTTGGTGCTCCATCGCAACTCGAAAAAATTGATATGCTTGATGTTGCTAATTACATTGTAATTAATAAATTTGAGAAAATCGGTTCAGAAGATGCACTGCGGGAAGTTAAAATTCATTGGCTAAGAAATCATCCTGGTGAAGTTGACAAAACTATTCCATTAGATAAACTCGAATTGCCAGTTTATGCAGTTTGTAGCAATCAATTTAATAATGCTGGTGTCAATAGAATTTTTAAGGACTTACTTCATTTACTTAAAAAACAAATGAGAGGTAATTATGCTGATAAAGAGCAACTTATTAACTTGCTACCAACCGAACATTCGAATGATTTTGGCTTAATTAGCAATCAAAGAATCAATTACTTAGCTGATATAGCTGAAACTGTAAGAAGTTATCATCAAAAAGCTGAAAAACAAGCACAAATAGCTTCTGATGCCTTCTCAATCAGAGAAACAATCAAACAGATTGAAGATTCTGAAGTTATGAAATCTTTGAAAGAAAAATTTAATAATAATTGGGAGAGCTTAAGCGAGGAAGTCAAAACATTTCTTGCTAATTGGGAAGAAACGAAAAAATGCTTTACTCAAGATAAATTATCTTATGAGATTCAAGGAAAGAAACTTGAAATGGAACTTTATCATAAAAGTCTTTCAGGTTCGAAAATTCCGAAGGTATCAATGCCTAAGTATAAATCATGGTATGAGTTAGTAAAATTCTTTTATAAAGAAAACTTGCCTGGTTCATTTCCTTATACAATGGGAGTATTCCCATTCAAAAGAACAACCGAAGACCCTAAGAGACAGTTTGCAGGTGAAGGTGGACCAGCCAGAACAAATAAAAGGTTCCATTATCTTTGCAAAGATGACCCGGCTAAAAGGTTATCGGTAGCGTTTGATGGCATTACTTTATATGGAGAAGACCCTTCTACTGAAATGGATATCTATGGGAAGATTGGTGAAAGCGGTGTTTCAATATGCACGATTGAGGATATGGATACTTTACTCAAAGGATTTGACCAGTTAGACCCATTGACTTCTGTATCCATGACAATAAATGCACCTGCACCTATTATGGTGGCATTCTATTTTATTCTGGCTTACCGAAGAGAACTTGAAAAATTAGAAGCATCAGGTAAAAAACTCAGTGAAGCTGAAAAAGAGAAATTCAAAGTAGAAGTTTTCAGAAAGCTAAGAGGTACAGTCCAAGCAGATATGCTCAAAGAAGACCAGGGGCAGAATACCTGCATTTTCTCAATTAACTTTGCAATGAAACTGATTGGTGATTTGCAGGAATATTTATCAAAGAACAATATCAGGAATTATTATTCCATTTCAATTAGTGGCTACCACATTGCTGAAGCAGGTGCAAATCCCATTACCCAGCTTGCATTCACACTTGCTAATGGATTTACTTATGTCGAGTATTTCCTTAAACGTGGTTTGAAGGTTGACGACTTTGCACCAAATCTTTCGTATTTCTTCTCAAATGGTATGGATCCAGAATATTCTGTTATAGGGCGTGTAGCACGCAGGATTTGGGCTATTGCAATGAGGGATAAATATGGAGCAAATGATAAATCTCAGAAGTTGAAATATCATATTCAAACATCGGGTAGGTCGCTTCACGCACAGGAAATTGACTTCAATGACATCAGGACAACATTGCAGGGTTTAATTGCCTTTTACGACAATTGCAATTCATTACACACAAACTCTTACGATGAAGCTGTTACGACACCCACAGAGGAATCCGTAAGGCGTTCAATGGCTATTCAGCTTATATTAGCCCGTGAGTTTGGTATGCTTAAAAATGAGAATCCAAGCCAGGGTGCATTTATTAATGAAGAACTGACAGATTTGGTGGAAGAAGCAGTCCTTCAGGAATTCGAAAGAATTTCCCGTCGTGGTGGTGTTTTGGGAGCAATGGAAACACAATACCAACGCTCGAAAATTCAGGAAGAATCCATGTATTATGAATATATGAAGCAATCCGGTGAGTATCCGATAATAGGAGTGAATACTTATTTGAATGAAAAAGCTGAAAATCCATACGACAAAATGCAAATAACCAGAGCAAGTATTGAAGAAAAGGACGAGCGTTTAAAGGAATTGGCTGAGTTTCACGCAAAACACAAAAATGAAGTTGATGAAGCACTTCACAAAGTCAGGGAGGTTGCTCTCACGAATGGGAATGTTTTTGAGGAACTGCTGCATACAGTAGAACATGCTTCAATGGGACAGATTACGCAGGTGCTGTATGAGATAGGAGGGAAGTACAGGAGAGGAATGTGATACCTTGAATTACGAATTACGAATTATGAATTAACAATTACGAATTACGAATTACGAATTAACAATTACGAATTATGAATTAACAATTACGAATTAACAATTACGAATTACGAATTAACAATTACGAATTACGAATTACGAATTAACAATTACGAATTACGAATTAACAATTACGAATTACGAATTAACAATTACGAATTACGAATTACGAATTACGAATTACGAATTACGAATTAACAATTACGAATTACGAATTACGAATTAACAATTACGAATTACGAATTACGATTGATATTAAAATCTATTAGGTAAAAAATAATAATAATTGCATATGTTGAATATTGAAAAAATAGAGGATTTATCGAGAGAACAACTGATTGAGTTGCTGAATATTTATGCTAAAAATTGGTTGGCTCATGACGGATGTTGGTTCTTATCAATTGAGGAGGTCGAAGGTATTGAAAAAGCTATGGATTACGATAGGGAAGCCTGGCGTAAATTCACTGTCGTTGAAGCAAAACGGCTGATTGATTTTCTGCAACTTGGTGAGAATTCCGGTATTGAGGGATTGGCAAAAGCTTTGAAATTCAGGTTGTATTCAACTTTGAATGAAGATAAAGTTGAAATTATTGATGAGAAAACCATAAGGTATTACGTTAAAACTTGTAGGGTACAGGCGGCAAGAAGAAAAAAAGGATTGAAAGATTTTCCGTGTAAGTCTGTAGGTATCGTAGAATATTCGTATTTTGCAAAAACAATTGATGACAGATTTGAAACAAAATGTTTGTCTTGTCCACCAGATATTAATGATAATGATTATTATTGTATCTGGGAATTTAAGCTAAATTTATTAAAAAATCATAATTTAGATATTATTTAAAAAAGATATCCCGTCAGGGATTAAATTATGGTAACGAGACATAATAATTTTATGTTAATATCCCGCAGGGATTAAATTCTCATACATCTTCAAATAAGTATTTATTCTCATATTCAATTCCAAACTTCTCCAATATTTCGATATATTCTTCTTTAAACGATTTCTTTTTATGATGTTGTTCCTGATTCTTTATATAATTAAAAACTCGTTCAGTATGAGATTTTGAGCAGGAAAAAGCACCATAACCTGCCTGCCATTCAAATTTTCCCAATACCCAACTATTTTTATTGATATACATTGAAGACATCCTTTTTACCTCTTTTATCAAGGATGAGAGGGATTCATTAGGATTTAGACCAAATAAGGCATGAACATGATCATTCATACCATTGACAATATATAATTTATTGCCTTTATTTTTGATAATGTTTCCTATATATCCAAATAGCTTTTCTTTTTTATCAGACGGGATGATATTTAATCTTTCTTTGACAACAAAAATCGTATGTATAAAAATCTGAGTATAGGTGTCTGCCATTGTGAACTCCTCAAAAATTTAATCCCTGCGGGATATATGTATTTTTTTAATATTTTTGTTACTATAGTTTAATCCCTTCGGGATAAATTTTTTATTAAATTTCAATAATTAAGATAAGCAATATATGAATATTTAAATTAAATAATAATAGAAAGAAGAAGAATTTATGAAAAAAAGAATATTATGGGCAACTATGT
>RCNQ01000025.1 GCA_003731675.1 Bacteroidetes/Chlorobi group bacterium ChocPot_Mid | reverse complement strand
TAAACTTAATTTGTCTTTTACTTACCTTACCCAAAGTTATTTTCTTATTTTCAACTGCGAAAGTACCTTCTTTGGAAATTGGCAAAAATATTTCGTTCTTTGATTCTGTCCTTGAAAATATTAATGTGTCTCTATCCCTAAGTACAATGAAATTTTTATTTATTTCACAAACTGAACCAACTGGTTTGTTTTGTAATTCAATAATCCTGTCAATGGTCAGCATTGGAACATTTTGTAAATTAAAATTGTTTGAAAGTACTCTCTGTATAATTTCTCCCTGAAGAAAAGAGTCCAATAGTGATATAACAGATAATTTAATACTAAATCTGCCATTGGACTTTTCCTTTATCAATCCGGGTATGATTTTTTGTATCTGTTTTGCAATAATGCTGTCAGCCCCTTGTAATAGCTTCTGTGCCCGATTTATCGTATTTATCACAGAAGGTGAAAAATGCTCTTCGATTTTTGGAATTATGTCGAGTCTTATTTTATTTCTCGTAAAATTCATTAATTGATTTGTTTCATCTTCCTTCCAACTTAACCCTCTCACTTTAGCATAATGAATTAACTCATCTTTTCGGATATTTATCAATGGTCTGACTAAAGATAATTTCCTGGACAAATTCCTTTTAGATGCTATTCCGCTTAAACCAGTAAGACCTGCACCTCTGAAAAGATTAATAAAAAATGTTTCTGCTGAATCATCCGCTGTATGTGCAGTTGCAAGATATTGAGCTTCAACTTTTTGGGCTACTCTCTCTAAAAAACGATAACGTAAAATCCTTGCAGCATATTCTATTCCTATCCCCTTTAATTCTGCATATTTTTTTACATCTTCTTCACCTGTAAAAAATGGAATATTATATTTTTTACAAGTATCTTCAACAAATTTTTGGTCTCGCTGGGCTGTCTCTTTTCTTAATTTATGATTAAAATGTGCTACACTCAGCTTCATCAAAGGATATTTAAAAGTTAATTGGACAAAAATATCAAGCATAACTATCGAATCTACACCACCGCTTACAGCCAAAAGAAATACTGAATCCGTATTTAAATATAAATCGTTAAAAATATATTTATCAATTCTTTCCAACAAAATATTTATTTCATCAAACTCACGAGAATCCTTTTTTACAAAATAGTTCTTATTAATTTGTTCAAAAGATGAATATCTTATTTCCTTTTGTTTTTTTCTATTTGATTGGTTTTTTGATATTTCTGAATTAGATTTAATTGTTGTTTCTTTTGTTTTATCCTTTGATAAAACAATTTTTGTATTGATATTTTTATTGTCTTTTTTCTTTTTCATTAAACTTATCCACTTATTGCAATTATGCAAATTAGTAAACATATTAAAATAAAAAAAGCGGTTTTAAACCGCTTTTTAAAAAAATTTGTATTGATTATTTTATAATAACAAATGGCATAATATCATTTAAACCATCAAAATTTAACCTGACGAAATATGTTCCATTGTGCATATTTGTTAAATCCACAGGAATTGTATTTAATCCTTGATTTAAATTCGAATTTATAACATCTTGAACTAATTGACCTAAGTCATTGTAAATTGATATTTTCATGTCACCTGATTTTGGCAGATAAAATGATATTTCAGTGCTTGCTTGAACAGGATTAGGATAAATTGTAGTATTTATCGTACTATTCAAATCAGCATTATCTTTAACTGTTACAGGATAATCCCCTATTTTCAAATCATCAACATACCAACCATCTTTATTGGTCAACGGAATAGATTCTAATTCAAGCTGTAAATAAATTGTATCTCCAACAAATTCAGAAAGGTCAAATCCATCAAGAAACCATTGGCTTTTGGCAACGTCATAAGTTGATGCATCCCAACCTGTATAACGTGTAACATTAAACCAGTTGATATGTTTAAAGGTATTCCCAAAATCATTCGATATTTGAATCTTGCAATAATCATTTTTTGCAACTACAGCTATATGTGCCATCTGTAAAGTTGAAGCACCTGGTTTAACCACAACAGGAGCAAATAATATTCGATTAACAAAAGTGGAAGGATAATCTCCTGCTGGTGAGTCTGTTAAGCTGTTTGGTTTAGAATTTGCGGCTTTTGTTGTTGTCGCCCATGTTCCAGCTGTATAATACGGCACTGTTTTTGAATTATCGAAATTCTCATTCAATGTTTCCAAAGGAGAACCTGCATAAGCTATAATTTCTTCAGAAAAATCACTTTCAACTATTTTGTCACCTCTTTTGGTTTTGACTTTAAATTTTATCTTATAAAACTTTTCAGTAGCTAACTGTAGTTGAATACTGCTATTCTCTCCTGCTTGAATTTGTGGAGTCTGAACTGTCGTATTCAAAACACCGTCAACATAAATATCGATAGCAAACAAGTCATATAAATACGAATCATCAACATGTTCGACTGGATTTGTCCATGACAACAGAATTCCAGAGGAATTTGGTTTAGGGGCTACTTTAGTAGGTGCCTTTGATTGCATAGTACCACCCGCAGTCATTGTAACTGATATCAATTCGCTTTCTTCACCTGTTGTTGCAAGAACAGTCCTGACAGAATACGTATGAACCTGCCCTTCAACAGCAGAATTATCTGTGAACTGCTGAACCCCCTTAGCTACTTCACCAATTTTCTGTGAATCCCTGTATATATAAATTTTGAAATCACCTAAAGGTCCTCCCAATTTATTCTTTACCGGGTCTGTCCATGTTAATATAACCTTTGTCGGTGTTTCCCATGAATTCTGATATGCTAAAGAAGATGGAGCTTCAGGTGCTGTTGATAAATTTGCGGTAAATAAATCACATGACCAAAAATCAGCATTGCTTGAAGTCGGCATCCAGAAACATGGATAAATTTTACCATTATAAACATCTATTGAAGTATAATCACCCCAATAACGACCTAAATTATCACCACCGGCATCAACGACACTGTTACTTTGGAAATACCATGTATCAGTTAATTGAATATGGTTAAAAGTTGAGCCACCATCAAAAGAAATTGCTAAGAAAGCATCACAGCCCTTATTGTTTTGTGTGTCATTCTCTGAACTATAATACAACACTGCAATCATTCCTGTTACTGGGTCAACAGCAATAGAAGGTAGAAATACATCATTCCCAAAAGTATTACCGTCAACTTTCTTAAGGTTTTCTACTTTTGTCGGAGAAGCTGACCATGTCTCTCCACCATCAGTTGATTTTGTCAAAAATACCCCATATTTATTTTGTTCATCTTTTCCTGACTGCACGATATATAAATCACCATTTCTTTGGTCAACTGCCAATGTAGGATGAGATGATACCCTCATATCCCCTTTGTCAGGAAATGCCATTCTATACCCTACCTTTGTTCCTGCTGTATTCACAACCTGAGCTGTTTTTGGATTTGACCATACCCATGAAACACCACCATTTGTTGATTTTTGAACAACAGCTTTAGTCCTTGTTCCATTTTCAATTTTTTCCTCCCAAGCTACGTATAAAACACCATTTGGTCCGATTACAGGCAAAGGAGATTGAACACTTTTCCCAGCACTACCTGTAACAGAAGTAGCACCATTGAAAGTAATGCCATCTTCAGCATAAGCAAAACCAATAGCAAATGGATATTTAGTATCATACCATGCAACATAACTTCTGTTTTTGAATGGAGAGTTTGGGTCAGAATCTACACCAATAAAACATTTATCCTGAAGCTCTTTACTGTAATTCAAAACCGGCACCCCAACATTATTCGTAGGCCACGTTTTTCCGCCATCTACAGACTTGCAAACGAAGACTCCGTTATCTCCCGCAGAACCATCATTCATTAATTGAGCAAAAAGATACACGTAATATACATTGCCCTGAGAATCATATCCAATACCCGGGTCAACATTAGTGCATCCACCTCCCTGAGGATAAGTTATCATGCCCAAACCCAGATTGCTTGGTGTTAATGATTCACTCCATGTTTTTCCTGCATCTGAAGAATAAAAAGCAACCATTCTGTAACCCGAACCAGCTCCGTTATAACGGTAATCATTCGAACCTACAACAATATTACTTGGATTATGTGGATTTACTTTAATAAATGTTTCTGACTGATGTGATGAAGCTTTGGATATATTAATCAACTCAACTCCCGATTTTGCTAAAATTCTTTCAGGTCCAGGTTTAATCTTTTCAGCATAAGCCGGCATCGGGTATGGTTTTAAATGTGCTGTTCTTACATAATCTGATGGCTTGTTCTGCCAGCTTTCATCAATAAAATATGGTAAATGCCTTATCTCAAATTGCGAAAACAAATAACCAAATGAAATTAAAAATAAAATCATTATAGTAAAAATACTCTTTCTCATTCTTTTCTCCAACATTATAAATTTAAATTTTTAATAATTAAGACGAATATAACAAAGAAAATTACATAATTTTTCTAATATTACCAAGAATCCTTAGAAATGAGTCAAGCATTAAAACTTCGTTTATCGCCATTCATTTCATTTGTATTATAATTTTTTGGTATCTTTACTCTAATTAATAGCAAGAAACCAATAACAAAAAATACACAAATTGAAAGTAATGCAATTCTGAAAGAACCTGTAAACTGAAGTGCAAGACCAAAAACCAAAGGTCCAATCAAACTCGTACCCCTATCGCTGACCTCATATAAACTAAAATACTCAGCTTCCTTACCAATTGGAATCAAATTCGAGTATAATGAACGACTCAATGCCTGTGTACCACCTAAAACCAAAGCAATCACAATCGCTAATAAATAATATCCAAATTCATCGTATAAAAATAAAAATGCATACAACACAGAAAGAGTCCATATAACCAAGCTAATCATAATAGTATTTTTAGCATTTATTTTCTTTGCTATTTGATTAAAAGTTAATGCTCCAAAAAATGCAACAAACTGAACAATAACAAACACCATTGTTAATGTTCCCAAACTTAATCCAAGCTCATCATCACCAAATTGTGAAGCTGATACAATAACAACCTGAACACCTTCATTATAACACAAATAAGCAAACAAAAACATCAGTGTTTTAGGATAATTAACCGAATCTTTCAAAGTTTCTTTTAATTGATTGAATCCTACAGTTAAAACACTCTCCCCATTTGGAATATTTATAATTGGTTTTCTTACTTTTAAAGTCAGCATTGGAATTATCGTAAATATAGCCCACCACAAACCAGTGGAACTAATACTAATTCTTACAGCATCTCCTGCAGAAATATCAAATACTTCATAATACGAAAATAAAAGAGCATTAGCCGCTAAAACTATACCACCACCCAGATAACCAATTGCCCAACCTATTGAAGATACTGCATCTCTTTTATCTGGAGGAGCAATTTCTCCCAAATATGCATTATACATAACCACCGATGCCCCGAAACAAACATTTGCAGTTAACAATAAAACACCACCAAATAAATAATTACTCCCTTGTAAAAAATACATAAGAATTGTCGAAAAAGACCCAAGGTAAGCAAACAGACCCAAAAGGAACTTCTTCTTATTCGTGTAATCAGCTACAGCTCCCAGAATTGGCAGGATGAAAAACTGCAAAACAAATGACAAAGCTAAAATATAGAAGAAAAAAGATTTGTAGTAAATCGGTATTCCCAAAGGATAAACAAAACCAGCTGAATCAGCCGCCGCATAAGTTATATCTTTTAAATATGGACCAAGAAATACAGTTACAACTGTAGTATAAAAAGCAGAATTTGCCCAATCATAAAAATACCATCCTATTCGTTCTCTTCTATTTTCCTGCATAAATTTTAAAATTGATAAATGAATTAATTCAAATTATAAAAATTGTAAGAAATAATTACTAAAACTTAAAATTATATCTTAAATTTCTTGATGATTGCCATTAGAAATAACCTGCTTATATTTGCAGTTTAAAATTTTCAAAAAATTAATTTAATTGAGGTTTAATGTGAAAGCTTGGAAAGCTGAATTATTGTTGTTTTTCGTTACATTTATCTGGGGTGGAACATTTATCTTTACAAAAATAGGTTTGCAAGATACTACCCCTGAATTATATGTTACAATTCGCTTTTCAATCGCTTTGATTCTTGCTCTGATTATTTTCGGCAATAAATTTAAGAAAATTAAGAAGGAAATAATTATACAGGGACTAACCTTGGGGCTTATCTTTGGGGGAGGTTTTGTCCTTCAAACCGAAGGATTAAAATTAACTTCTGTTACGAAATCCGCTTTCATTACGGGCATGTCAGTTGTTTTTACTCCTTTTGTTTTTAAACTGATTCGCAAAAGCAATGTTCAATATTGGTCAAAAATCGGAATTATAATTGCTTTTTTTGGATTATGGCTGTTCACAAATCCAAAAATTGATTCCATCAATTTCGGTGATTTTATTACTTTGATTTCAACATTATTCTGGGCATTCTATATTGTCCTTATGGATGTTTTTACAAAAGACAAAGATTCTGTCAATGAAACAATTCAACTTGTAATTCTACAATTAATAGGTACAATCACTGTTGCTCTTATTTCTCATCTTATATTATACAAAACAAATTTTTATTTGAATTTATCCAATAATTTGTTTGTCTCACTGGCTTACAATGGAATACTCGCTTCTTTTATTTTAACCTTTATTCACACAAGCTTCCAAAGATATACAACTCCCGTCAAAGCGGCACTAATCTTTTCGCTTGAGCCGGTTGTTGCATCAGTCGCCGCTGTTTTGGCTTTAAACGAAATATTAAATGGAAGAGAATACATTGGTGCAATCATCCTCTTCATCGGAGTTATGACTTCTGAAACAGGAGAATTTATATCGAATAAATTAAAATGCTTATTTCGAAAATAATAAATCTTTTAAAATCTTCAATCCTTGTATCCATCGAGGAAATCGGCTATTCTTTCGTAAGCTTTTCTTAATACTTCCTCCTGAGGTAAAATTACAACCCTAAAATGACTTGTACCTGGTTTTTGTCCGAATCCTGTTCCTGGAACAACAATAACACCCGTTTTCTTAATCAACTCAGATACAAATTTATTATCATCTTTCACATTAATTGATGGAAATGCATAAAAGGCACCTGTCGGTTTCACTAATTTTATCCCAGGAATATTATTCAACATTTCATTTGTTATATCCCTCCGTCTTTGCAGAGTCTCAACCATCATTTTAATATGAGATTGGTCTCCATCCAGTGCAGGACTAACGGCATACTGCTCAGGATGATTAGCACAAACACGTGCTCTTAGAATTCTGTTTACTGCCTCTAAATAAGCTTTCATTCTTGCAGGATTTCCACTTGCAACTCCCCAACCCAATCGAAAACCCGGAACAACAAAATTCTTTGACAATCCCGAAAATGTAACACATGGCACTTCCTTGTTCAATGAAGCAATAGATATATGCTTTTTACCATCAAATAACAACTTATCATATATTTCATCAGAAATAATTAACAAATTATGCTCAAGTGCTAATTCAATAATTTTCAGTAAGGTTTCCTTTTCAGCAACAGAACCCGTCGGATTATTAGGATTAATAATAACAATCGCTCGTGTTTTATCATTAATTTTTGATTTAATATCCTCAATATCAGGTTGCCATCCATTAGACTCATCCAAATAATATGGATTTGGCGTTAATTCAAGTTTACTTTGCACAGCAGTATATAAAGGATATCCAGGTGTAGGCATAAGGAAATTTTCCCCTGCATTCAATAGTGCAGTTAAACAAATTTCAATAGCTTCACTTGCACCGGTAGTAATAAATATATCCAGAATATTATCAATACCTTTTTTATTAGCATCTCTTTCAATAGCTTCCAAAGCTGGCTTTATACCTGATGATGGAGAATAGCCATTCTTGTTTTCAAGCATAGCTTTGTATGTCGCTTCTATTATATGCCGTGGAGTTACGTGGTCATAGACATTGGGGTCACCTATGTTCAGATAGAACATTTCCTTACCTGTCTTTGCAACTTCATCTGCTAACAAAATAATATCCCTTATGGCATAAGTTACTCCATAAGTTTTTTTCGCCGGTTCAATCATTTTAAAATCAATCATATTATCCTCGTAATAAAAAATTTTTGTAAATTAATTATTTTTTAAATTATTAGCAAATCTATATAAATTTAATTTTAATTTCTTATGAAAAAAATGTAATTTTGTCTTTGCAAAAATTTCCATTTATTATTTTTTTATCTAAATTAAGTATTTTCATAAAAAAAGAGAAAAATATATATAAAAAATAAATGTTTAATTTAAAATATTTCTATTATCTCTATGAATAATGAAAGTGAATTGATTGCTCTGAAGAATGGAATAATTTCAAAAATTTCTCACGAATACAGAACCCCGTTAACAGTTATTCAGACTTCAACTGAATTACTGAAAATTTATTATGAAATCAAAGACAAGCAAAAATTTGATGAAGCCATTGAAAGAATTAATACTTCCATTGAAAAAATGATAAAATTCCTTGAAGATATTGTCTTGCTCGGGAAAATTGAATCAAAAATGATTGACTTAAATTATGAAAAAGTTGATATATTTTCATATATTGACAGCATAATTACTCACTATCGTACCAGTCACAAAAATTTACAAAAAATTTACTATAATAAAAGCGGCAATAACAAAATTTTTAACATTGAGCTTAACCTGATTAATATTATTTTTACTAGACTATTAACAAACGCTATTAATTTCTCCCCAAAAGAATCTGAAATAAAAATCGAAATACATACTACTCAGGATAATTTTACCGTAAGTATTCAAGATGAAGGATATGGGATATCACCTGATAAATTAGAAAATATTTTTAATCCCTATAAACGATTTTTAGAAAAAGATTTTACAGATGGCACAGGATTTGGTCTTGCTATTGTTAAAGAAAGTGTTAATCTTATGAATGGAGAAATAAACATTTCAAGTGAAATCAACATAGGGACTACAATAACATTTTCTATTCCCGACAAAAAATAAAAAAAATCCGAATGTTAATGACATCCGGATTTTCATATAATACTTTATAAATATTAAGTACCGGCGTTATAATCCTCGATATATTTCTTTTGTTCTTCGGTCAAAACATCAAGACTTAAACCCATACTCCTTAATTTTGTTTCTGCAATATATTCATCTTGTTCAACCGGCAAATCAATTACTTCATTTGGTAATTTCTTCCCCGATTTATGTGCTTCTACCAGTTTTAAATGAGACATAAATTGATTTGCAAAAGACATATCCATAACCTCAGACGGATGACCTTCAGCCGCTGCAAGATTAATCAAACGACCTTTAGCAAGCAAATAAATCCTGTTTCCATTCTTTAATTTGTATTCTTCACAATCTTGTCTTATTGTTCTTTTCGAAACTGAGACTTCTTCCAACTCAGGAATATTTATTTCTGCATCATAATGACCAGTATTGCAAACGATTGCTCCATCTTTCATCTTCTCATAATGCCATTTTCGAATTATATCTTTAACTCCAGTTGCTGTAATAAAAACATCACCAACCTTGGCGGCTTCATCCATTGTCATTACCTCATGTCCTTCTAATGAAGCTTTGATAGCAGCTGTCGCTTTAACTTCTGTAATTATCGTATTAGCTCCTAATCCTTTGGCTCTTTTTGCCACTCCTGAGCCACAATGACCATGCCCTGCTACTACAACATTCTTTCCTGCAAAAAGAATTGAAGTTGCCCGCATAATACCATCCAATGTAGATTGTCCTGTACCATAAACATTGTCAAAATCCCATTTTGTTTCTGCATCATTGACTGCATAAACAGGATAATAAAGCTTTCCTGCTTTTGCCCTTGCTCTTAATCTTTGAATACCAGTTGTTGTTTCTTCTGTACCACCAACAACGAATTCTTTTGCTAATTTTTCGTGCTTCTCGTGAACTGTATTTATCAAATCACAGCCATCATCCAATGTCAGATGTGGTGGTGTATCAATTGTCCTTTCGATGCACCAGTAAAAATCAGGACCATTATCATACCAGGCATATATAGAAATATCGTCGGCGGCTAAAGCAGCAGCAACTGCATCATTCGTTGACAAAGGATTGCATCCCGACCATGAGATTTCTGCACCTGCCGCAATAAATGTCTTTATTAATACAGCAGTTTCCTTTGTAACATGAAGACAACCTGCTACTTTATATCCCTTAAAAGGTTTAGTTTTACTATATTTTTCCCTTAATGACATTAAAACAGGCATTCTCGATTCAGCCCAGTCTATCAACAACTTCCCTTTATCAGCCAAAGTTATATCCCTGACACAATAAACACCGGGTTTCTCATCAAAATGACCTTCTGACTTTTTATTTGGTATTGTACTCATTTTTTCCTCTAATTTTTAAATTTATATCTTTTTAAATAATTCAATAAGATTTAACTGTTCCCAAGGCAAATTAGGTTTTCCATAATGACCGTATGCCGCTGTTTTACTATAAATAGGTCTTTTTAAATCCAATCTTTTAATAATCCCACCGGGTGTCAAATCAATATTTTTCTTAATAAAATTAGCAATTTCACTATCATCTATTTCAGAAGTATGATGCGTATTCACAAATATTGAAACTGGCTCTCTGACTCCTATAGCATAAGATATTTGCAATGTACATTCCTTTGCCAGACCAGATGCTACTATATTCTTGGCAATATGTCTTGCCGCATAAGCACCTGAACGATCCACTTTTGTCGGGTCTTTACCTGAAAATGCTCCTCCTCCATGAGGTGCTCTTCCACCATAAGTATCAACAATAATTTTTCTTCCTGTCAAACCTGTATCACCATGAGGTCCACCGATTACAAATATTCCTGTGGGATTAATATGATATTTTGTGTTCTTATCCAGATAGTTCTCAGGAAAAACATATTTTATAACATTCTCAATAATATCCTCTCGGATTTTCTTCTGTGAAATTCCGGGGTCATGTTGCTGTGATATTACAATAGCATCACAACGAATAATTTTCCCCGTAGAATCATATTCAAAAGTTACCTGAGATTTTGCATCTGGTCTAAGATATGGCATCAGGTTTGGTGTCTTCTTTCTTATGTCTGCCAAACGTTTAACTAATCTGTGAGCATACATAATAGGTGCAGGCATAAGCTCTTTAGTTTCATTAATTGCATATCCAAACATCATCCCCTGGTCACCGGCACCTCCTTTATCAACTCCTTTTGCGATATCCGCAGACTGCCTGTTGATAATATTTAAAACACTGATTGAATCAGCATCAAATCTATATTCTCCTTTAGTATAACCTATGTTTCTTATAACATCTCTTGCAATATCGCTTAACTCGCAATATGTGTTTGTTCTGACTTCACCTCCTACGAGTATCATCCCAGTCGCTGCAAAACACTCAACGGCAACTCTGCTCTCAGGGTCGTCTTTCAACATTGCATCAAGCACTGCATCTGAAACCTGGTCACAAATCTTATCAGGATGACCTTCTGAAACTGATTCAGAAGTAAAAAAATAGTTTTGATTGTTTGCTCCTAATTTCCCGGTAGAAATTTTAGCTTTACTTATCCTCTTATTTACTGATATCTTACCTTTTGACATATATATCCTTTTATAATAGTCTGTTTAAAACAAAAATACAAAATTACTAAAATTTTATATAAAATTGACGTTTAAGATAATTTTTAGCTTTAATTAATTAAAATAATGTAAATTATTTTTGTAACGTTTTGTAAAATTTTTCGTTTTGAAAGTAAAAAGCAATGACATATGGATGTTGATGAATTTAAAATAAAGATAATGCCTCTTAAAGACAAGTTGTTCAGAATTGTAAAAAGACTTTTGAATGACTACGAAACATCAGAAGATGCATTACAAGAGATTATGATAAAATTATGGGACAAAAGGAATGAACTTGAAAAACATCCTAATTTGGAAGCTTTAGTTGTTACTATCACTAAAAATTATTGCATTGACCTAATTAGAACTAAAAAAATTATACCAATGGAAATGAATGAAGAAATATTGGAACACCACTCTGACAATCCTGAAATTGAATTGGAAAAGTCAGAAGTAAACAATGTACTAAACAATGCTATCTCCAAATTACCCGATATTCAAAAGTTAATCTTACAGTTAAAGGATATTGAAGGATATTCATACGAGGAAATAGCAAATATTTTAGACAAATCTGTTGGCACAATCAGAGTCACTCTTTCAAGAGCAAGAAATCAACTAAGAAATATATTAGTTAACAAATACAAATTTAATTATGAAAAATATTGATAATATAATTGAAAAGTATTATAATGGAGAAACTTCTGAAGAAGAAGAAAAGATGCTCAAAGAGTTTTTCTCGATGGATTCTCTCGATAATAAAAATAATCCAATTGAAAAAACTCTGATTGATTTCTATAATTCAGAAAAACAAATAATTTTAAATTCTGATTTCGAAGACAAGCTTTTCAACAAAATCAATTACAACAAAATTAAAAGCATTAATCCAAAAAAGAAATATTTTATTCAGATAACCAGTATTGCCGCAATTTTAGTTATTGTCTTAGCTTACTATATGATAACTTATTACAACGACATTCCCGGAAAGAACAATAAAGTAACATTAACTGCAAATGACAAAATAACAATCGAATACACTCTTGATGCACTAACCTTAATGTCTGATTATATAAATTTAGCAAATGAACAAGTCAGTAAGTTATCCATAATTAATGATTCATTTGAGAAAGCACAAGAAGCTACAAAATTTGAAGATTACAACAATTTTATTAATAATATTTTAGGGATACAATCATGAAAACAAGAATAATCAAAATCGCACTATTATCAATCTTTGCTTTTAGCTATATTTTATTAGCGAAGGATGACAGAATTTCGAAATTTTTCGAAAAATGCTCAAACAATCAGGGACTTACTTATGTAAATTTTACACCTACTCCTGCCTTAATTGAAGGCATGAAAGATAAAATCCAAGACCAAGAAGCTCTCGAAATGCTGAAAAATATTAATTCAGTTATTGTACTTTCTACAAAAAATAAATCTGGTGTAAACAATACATCGAAATCAGTTGATATTAATGTAATCTATAATGATGCTTTAAAATCATTACCAATAGATGAGTTCGAAAAATTCCTTGAGTTAAGAGAAGGTAATAAAGAAGTAAAAATGCTTTACAAAAATTCAAAGGAAAAATCCAAAGCAAGAGAATTTTTAATGATAGCCAAAGAAGGAGATGATTTATCAATAATATGGGTCGAAGGATTAATTGATTTAAAGAACCTATCCAAACTTTCAAAAACACTGGGCAAAGGTTTTAAATAAGACAGACCTTCTATAAAATTTAAAAAGCCCCGATGCAAACTTATATTGCAATGGGGCTTATAATATTAATTACTCTCTTCAAATTTATTATTTTATAATAGTAGCATATACGGGAATCGAACCCGTATTACGGCCTTGAGAGGGCCGCGTCCTAACCGTTAGACGAATATGCCTTTTGTCGAACTACAAAAATAATCATTTCCCGCTACATATAAAATTCAATTTTATTTTTCTTAACTTCCATTTTTCCTTTATATTGCATTTTTTTTATTATTACTTATATGGTAAAATTAAATTTGATATTATTTCCCGGTATCCGATTGCTGCTAATTGCCACATTAGGAGCTTTTCTCGGCTATTTACTCAAATTTGATTATAATATCCTTACTGCTTTCTTGATTTTATCATTAATTTGCCTTTTTTTTGCTAAATTTAGAGTAATCTTTTATTATACAACAGCATTTTGCCTCGGCATCTGGTTTATTTTCCAATTGAACCAAATAAACCCCAAAATTCCTGAGAAAATTTATCAAGAATTTCCTGCATTAGTACAAGGCGAAATTGTAAAAATTATTAAGATTTCAAATAACCAGGCAAAAATTATTGTTGATGGAACTATTGATGCCCAGCCATTACCTATCCTTCATAATCAAAAAATCCTGTTAACAATTTATGGATTGAAATCGAAAAATTTAACTTTCCAACCAGGTATGCATATCTTTGCTGATGTAAATACAAGAGCACCAAGAAAGCCACAATTACCAACTGACTTCCCGGAAAATAATTATGCCGCTTCCCTGGATGTTAAATGGATTGCATCATCTCCAGTCAGAAATATTGCCATTATTTCTCCAGCTCAAGGATATAAGTTAATTCTTCATAATTTAGTTCAGAACATTCAGAACAGAATAAATGTCTTGTTCTCAAAAAATTCTGCCCCCATAATAACAGCATTAATTACTGGAGATAAAACAAAAATACCTTATGTAACAAAACAATTATTCTCTTTATCGGGTACAGCTCATATTTTAGCTGTAAGTGGCTTGCACGTTGGAATTATTGCAACAATCATATTCTTTCTTCTTGGATTTATTAAAAATAACTGGTTGAAATTCTTTGTCTTTTCTTTAATGCTATGCGTCTTTATTTTGTTATCGGGATTACAACCATCAGCACTTAGAGCCGGATTAATGGCTGTCTTATTCGTATATTCAAAAACACTTCAACGGCATACAAACGCTTTAAATATAGTTGCTATTGCGATTTTAATCATTTTGATTGTTTATCCCGAGATGTTTTTTTCAGCAGGATTTCAAATGTCAGTCTCTGCGATTATCGGTATTGTGCTGTTAATGAAACCAATTGAAAATATATTTAAATTATTTATTAAATCAAATAACTTTCTTATTAATTTTATTATTACATCTTTTACAATAACATTATCAGCTTCAATAATCGTAACACCATTAGTTGCATATTATTTTAAAGTATTTTCAATTGTATCACCTATTGCTAATCTGATTGTTATCCCCTTAATGACACTTGGTATGTGCTTTTCGATAATCGCATTAATCTTCTCTTATATATATATCCCGGTTGCGGGTATTTATGCATTATCAGCAGATTTTTTAATTAATTTATCACAATCAATCAATAAATGGGCGGTTGAATTACCCTCAGCATATTTAACAGGTGAATCACTTGTTTTCCCTGCAATTTTGATTTCCTTAGCAATAATTTATCTGGCATTTTCATCTAATATCAAACAAATTATTTTCAGATTAATATTATCCTCAATGACTATTATTATCCTTCTATCTGTGTTTAATAATCAATCAAATGAAACATTAAAGATTTATCCCAGAGAGCAATATGTAGCTTTGATTTTACCTGCTTTTAATAATTCTAAATCAATTATTTTGATTGACAGGAAACCAGCTCAAAAACCACATTATGATATAGGTATGATGAATTATCTAAAAAATATAAAATCATCTTTTACAATATACTATTCAGGTAATGCCGGATTATCCATTGTTGATAAATTAAAATATTCTCAAAACTTTAAATTCTATGAAATTGATAATAATTTCCAAAAATTACTTCAAGACTTATTAAAAATTAAAGAACCTTTACCAAAAATTATTACAGAAAATAATGGTTAAAAACTTCGAAATATTAATACCCGAAATATTCCCTAAAAACAAAATTATTTCAGGCGTAACAAAAAGAAATCTTCATCTTTTCCCTGACAAAGGATTTACAATTTCAAATGCCGACACCTTTTCCCTTCAAGAAATTGAAACTCACAGAAAATTTCTTGCAGAAGTTTTATGCGTTGAATATAAACATCTTAAATTTCAAAAACAGGTTCACAAAACAGATATACAAATTGTCACTCAAAATACTCCAAATGGTCTTGAAACAGATGGAATGATAACTTCTGAAAAGGGTTTAATACTCAATGTCTCCATTGCTGATTGTCTCGCTATTTTAATCTACGACCCAATAAATGAAATAATTGCCGCAATTCACTCTGGTTGGAGAAGTACTAAAGACAACATCGCAGGCAAAGGAATTCAATTGCTATTAGATAAGTACAACTCTAATCCATGGGATTTACTTGTTTATCTTTCTCCTTGTGCATCAGGTAGAAATTATGAAGTTGGTTATGATGTTGCAAAATATTTTCCGGAAAATACAATTCAAATAAATAAGAATAAATTCTTATTTGACAATCAGAAACAAGTTTTCAACCAACTGATTGAATCGGGAGTTAATAGAGAGAACATTGAAGCATCTGATATTTGTACAATTGTAAATCCTGAGTATCATTCATTCAGAAGAGATAAAGACAAATCCGGCAGAATGTCTGCATTTATTGCTATGCTTATGGATTCTTAAATAATGTACTTTAAAAATAATATTCTGCAGATAAATAAAAAGCAGGTGCGTAAAAGCTGTATTCTGTTCCCATCCCACCGTAAAAGAACATTGTTCCTAATCCAAGATTCATATCCTGCAAAGCATTGTAACCCAAAGAAAAACCAATCATTCCGCTTCCATCATTCAAATTTGTTATTGAAGTCAATGAAGAATTTACTAAAGCATGCACCTGATAAGAAACCATCATTGCAAGATAATTCCTACTTACATTTTGTATTTCTCCGTTCATCAATCTTGAAAAATAATTCAGATATACATTTTTGTTTGGAGTGCCTTCGCCGTTGTATTGATATTCAATCATTGCATAAATATTATGCGGAAACTGGTAATCCATACCAATTATTCCTCTTACATAGTTAGAATCAGCATCATTTTCATTCATCGAATAAATTGCCTCTCCTCGAAAGCCTGCATCAAATAAATTTCCAGCAAAGCTCACCTCCAACATTTTCATCAAGAAGATATTTGAGCTCATAATCATCTACCAAATCGGACTCCCGAACCATATCATCATACGTCAAATCCGAACCGTTCCAAGACTGAAGCATCATCGAAGAAGGAAGTTTCATAGTAGTCTCGGTATTCTTCAGGTAGCTCCAAAGTTCCTTGTTTATTTTCAGCAATTTATTCCCTGCTTCCTTTTTTGGTTCAATAGTTACTATCAATGCTTTATCATTACCGTCATTCCATGCCTGCATCTTTACAGTTCTTTCATATTCAGGTGTTTTTATAATCAGGTGAAAATCCCTTTTGATGTTTCGCCTTTATACATATCCTCAGCTTTTTTGATTATAGCTACAGGGTCAATTGCAAAAAGTTTTGTCCCAAAAAACAAACAAATTAATATTAAAATTACTTTTTTCATTTCATCTCTCCTGTTATATCATATTTACTACCTATTTCTTTTATTCTTTCCATAACAATTTCACTCATCTTTTCATACTCATCGAGAAATATCTTAAAGCATTCCCTCAAATATTTCATACGATTATACAGACTAATAAGTTCCATATTTTTCTCTTTTTTTATTCCCATTTCCTCAATTAATTTGACAGCATCACTGAAAATCTCATATAAATAATTCAATTTCTTATTACAAAGTTTCAAGATTTTTTTTAAATAATACTTTTTATCTTTTTTTCAAAAGTAAGAAGTGACACACCCACAATCTGGTCCATATTATAATATTTGTATTCGGCAAGTCTTCCCAGAAAAATTACTTTATCTGATATTTTTTCAGTTTCTGAAAAATATTTTTTATAAATCTCATCATTCTCTTTTCGAGGTATCGGATAATATGGCTCGTTTACTCCCTCTTCATACTCCTGAGGATATTCATAAGCGATTGTTGTGAATATGTTTTTTTGATTCAAGAAATGCTTAAATTCTGTAATTCTGGTATATTGATGATTATTTGGATAGTTAACCTGTGCAACTTCCTGAAAATAATTTTGTCTTAATGTATGATGGTCAAATCGCAAACTACGATAAGGTAATTTACCATACTTATAATCAAAAAAAGAATCTATTGGACCAGTATAAATCATCTTGTCAAACTCAACCTGATTAATTACCTTCCTGTAGTCTTTATTCAACATTATTTCAATATTAGGATGTTCAATAATATTCTTAAACATCTGTGTATATCCTTTTGCAGGAATACCTTGATAAATATCCTGGAAATACCTGTCATCTCTACCTGTCAATACAGGTACTCTCGATGTTACTGAAAAATCTAACTCTTCGGGTTCCATTCCCCATTGTTTTAAAGTATAACCATAAAATACGTTTTGATAAATAAAATCTGCAAGTTCTCTTAAGTCTGGATTATTTGTTTCCTTCAGTTTCAAAATCGGAATTTTTTTCCCTTCCCCATAGCTGTCAACTAAAATCTTTTTATATTTATCAGCTATTTCCACATCGAAAATCTGTTCAATTGAATTAATATTAAATGGTATTGGTACATTTTTCCCATTTATATGTGCCAGAACTTTATGCTCATAGTGATGCCATTTTGTAAATCCTGATAAATAATCCCAAACATTTTTCATACTCGTATGAAATGCATGAGGACCATACTTATGAACTAAAATCCCTTTTGAATCAGAATAATCAAAACAATTTCCACCGATATGATTTCTCTTTTCTACAATCAGAACTTTTTTATTCAACTGAGAAGCTATCCTCTCTGCAGAAACACAACCTGCAAAACCCGCCCCAACTATCAAATAATCGTACTTCATTATTTTTCCTGTTTTTTCTTAATTACTTCCTTAATTTCCGTTAACCTAATCGTTTTAAAATAAAAATTAAAACCTATATAAATCAACAATGATATTGTTCCTGCTATCAAAGGATATAGTCCAATTATCATTAAATAATACCCTCCGACACAGGAAATTATCGCAAAAAATAACAATTTAAAAAATATCTTTAAATACAGTTCTTTAATTACTGAATACATAATTGTACTCAACACAATTAGCACTGTGATTTCTGTGGATATTGAAGCAATACCAGCTCCTGTAACTCCAAACTTTGGAATCAAAATTAAATTGAGAACTATATTCACAACTCCACCTGACAACATTGCCCAAAATACCTTTTTCTCATAATTCCAGCTCAGCAATGGTGCAGAATACGAAACATTTAAATAAGCTAACATCCCCGAAACCATCAACATTCTGATAACTATTGCTGAATCTTTATACTTGCTACCAAAGCCCAGAACTGTTATAAAATCAGAAAAAGTGAAACATCCAGCTGTTAATATTGTACCAAATAATATTGTTAATAAAACATATTTCCCTGTTATCCTTTGCCTTTCTCCTAATGTCTGAGAACGCGAAAGCTGTGGCAAAAAAGCATACTGAAAAATGCC
The DNA here is from genome assembly GCA_003731675.1 of Bacteroidetes/Chlorobi group bacterium ChocPot_Mid. Classification (GTDB taxonomy): domain Bacteria; phylum Bacteroidota; class Ignavibacteria; order Kapaibacteriales; family UBA2268; genus ChocPot-Mid. The sequence continues at coordinate 5,742 of RCNQ01000025.1, read as the reverse complement.
CGTAGGTATTAAAACAAAAGTTAACATTTTAAATGCAACTATATAAATTCCTGTTTCAAAATCTGTCCTTAATATCCCTAATAAAAATATACTGAAATTGTTATATAATGTAACAATAAAAAGTGTCAAAGCTATTGGTGTTGATGATTTTAATAATTCCTTCCAGAAAACAAAATCAAATTCAAATTTTATCCAGCCATACATCTTCACGTAGTAAAAAAACATCCAGAAAGAATTTAACAACAAAGAACCTATCATAATCACCATTGCTAAAATCAAATCATTTTGATTATGTACAAATACCAATACACCCACCAGATTCAAAACACTCGTTGTTACCTGCCTTACTGCTATTACCCCCATCTTTTCTATGCCCTGAAATACCCAGTTAAATAGAATCGAATTAGCAAATACATTCAATCCGGAAATTAACAAGACATACTTTGATTCAATAGGTTTATCTATCAAAATAGCAATTATTACTAAACAAATATATGATACAACTGAGGATAAAATTTTAATAGTACTGATATTGTTTACGTACCTTCTTATAGCTTCGTGATTTTTTGCTATTTCTCTTGGTCCAATAACATTGAAACCTAAATCCACAAAAAAAACAAAATATAATACAAAAGCATTTGCCCACCCTATTACTCCCAAACCTTCAGGTGTCAATACTCTTGCTAAATATGCAAGAGTAACAAGAGAGATTCCTTTATTTGCAATTTCTGCCGCAGAAAGTGAAAACATATTTTTCAGAATTCTTCTCCCGGCTTCCATTATTCTCTCCACCATACAAGTTGTAGTTCAGGAAAAATACTGTTCCTTTTTTCAGTTTCTTCAAGATAATTCCTATCTTTTTCTTCTAATAATTCCTTATCCTTGTATTTCATTGCCAGTTCACATAGCTTGTTGAAATCTGAATTATGAAATAAAAATCTTTGTTCTGCATAATCTTTTGCCGATTGAGTATGTATCAAAAACTGCCAGTCAGAAGAATCAAGCAACATGAACTCCCTTAATGCCTGCTTTATTATCCTAAGAGATAATTCTGACAATTTGTTTTGCTGAGATTGACCATGAATATTCACTGCTTCATCAAGAGAACAAATGGAAAATTTCTCATATATTTCCCTCAATCTGTTCTCATTATTATAAATCACTTCCCATGTCCATTTGTTACCTTCATTACTCCAAACATCATGATTATTGTTTTCTCCCCATGAACCTTCTGGTAAATGCAAAACTTCTGTTGGATTTATCCTTATCAGCTGTTCTGAAGCTGTTGCTGTTTTCACATAAGGCGAATGATGTAATCCCCTTATCACTGCCTGTAAAAACTCTGGTCCTTCAAACCACCAATGACCAAATAGTTCTGTATCAAAAGGAGTGCACAAAGTCCCGAAATTTCCTGTTGTGTTATGGTAATGATTCAAAGTGTTCTCAATATGATGAATAAAATGATTTGCCTGCAAATCTATTTTGTCTTTCGTCCAGTCGGGATGGTAAAGTGTCTTATACATCATATCTGCTTTGTTGTCAGTCACTCTCCAGTATCTCAGCATAGAACCATAATGCTTCTTATGAAAATCAAGATAATCCGGTTCACCAGGATAACCTGCTTCACCACTCCATACCTGCATAGCTATCTTTTGATGCCGTGTGAAAACTGCCGATGTTCCATATTCAACTTTTTCACTTGAACTGACAAGAAATGGTTTTAATATTAAATCCTTGAATGTACCGGGCATTGGTTTAAATTCCGGTGAATCCTTATGTACAAATTTTTCCTTTTTGACATCTATGAATACACCAATTGGATTTGCTCTGTTTGTCAAATCCTGGTCAGTAAAAAAGTATTCGATGCCGAACTTAGCAAGAAATTGCTCAATCCCTGGTCTTAATCTTGAATGATGAAAAGGTTCGATTGGTAAAAGCGATTTCCACTCATAAGATGGCCTGTATGCACATTCAGGAAGCCAAATACCACGTGGCTCCCTCCCAAAATGTTTTTTATAATTATTTACAGCCGCTTCTATTTGCAGATTAATACTTCTTTCGCTCGGCAATAATGGCAAATATCCGTGTGTAGCACCACAGGTTGCTATTTCAATTGCACCTATATCCTGAAGTTCCTTTAAAGAATTTGTAATAGAAGAGTTATAATTAAAAATAAAATTATTTTTCCTGTCATTATACCATTCCTGCCAATACTGAGCCAAATAGACCTGATGAGCATCATATCCCCAGTCCCTGAACCTTTTTTCGTCAATTTTCGCCCAGCTGATTTTCTCGTCACAATATTTTTTAAATATTTCAATAAAGTCAGGATGAGAAAGCTGTTCGCATAAAACAGGTGATATGTCAATTGTAACTTTCGGAAAAATATTTTCCTTCAGCAATTCATGAAACTTATTCAATAATGGTATGTAACATTCTGCAACTGCTTCGTTGAGCCAATCAACTCCGTGAGGTCCTGTCCCGTGGTGCAAAACCCATGGCAGGTGTGTGTGCAATACCAAAACAAAATTACCCGACTGCATTAAATATCCTTTTATATGTATTATTTAGCATTTAAATAACAAAAATAAGAAGAATTTTCAGACTATCGGTCATAATAAAGCAAACTCAATGGTTTATGAAATAATTTTAAAACCAATAAGTATTCCTATAACTTAGTTTATAATTTATTAAAAATTCAAAAAAAATTATTTCTAAACAACAATAATAAAATTGATGAAGAAGGCACGAAATCAATATGTTCTGAATTATTCCCATATCTTACAAATATTTAATGAGTTACAACAATTTATGTACATTAAATAACATTTTAGCTTAGGTTAATTTTTGTTCACTTAAATTATTGATTACATATAATTGAATTATTATAGTTAATTTTGTAACTTAATTTATTACAAATTTTCGGATTTCTTATTAAATAATGAGTAAAAAAGAATAATCTAATATAATAGAATATTTAAAAAAGAAAAAAATATGGTTATGAATAATAAAATAATTGGTGAAGGTATAACTTACGATGATGTCCTTCTTGTTCCTGCTTATTCAGAAGTATTACCAAGAAATGCTGTCCTCGAAACCCGACTGACAAACAAAATTAAGCTTAACATACCATTAATCAGTGCCGCTATGGATACTGTAACTGAAGCTGAAATGGCAATCGCCATTGCTCGTGAAGGTGGTATTGGTGTTATCCATAAAAATATGTCTGTCGAAAAACAAGCTGAACACGTTGACAGAGTTAAGCGTTCAGAATCAGGCATGATTAGAAATCCCATAACTTTAACAAGTGATAAAAAACTTAAAGATGCTTTAGATTTGATGGCTAAGTTCCATATTTCCGGAATCCCAATTATTGACAATAACCAAAAATTAATCGGAATTATTACAAATCGCGACCTTAGGTTCAATCCTGACCCAAATTCAAAAATCAGCGACGCAATGACAGCAGGACATTTGACTACTGTCCCCGTTGGTACAACTTTGGAAGAAGCTGAGATTTTACTTCAAAAACACAGAATTGAAAAACTGCCCGTCGTTGACCAAGACAATGTTTTAAAAGGACTTATAACGTTCAAAGATATTCAGAAAAAAAAGAAACATCCAAATGCCTGCAAAGATGAACAAGGCAGATTAAGAGTTGCCGCTGGTATTGGTATTTCTGTTGATACTATGTTTCGTACCGAAGCATTACTCAAAGCAGGTGCCGATGCAATCTTTATTGATACTGCTCATGCCCATACTTCTGGTGTAGTTGAAACAATTAAAAAAATTAAAAAGAACTTTCCTGAAATACAATTAATAGCAGGTAACATCGGAACAGCCGATGCCGCAAAATTCCTCATTGACGCAGGAGTTGACGGATTGAAAATCGGAATCGGTCCAGGCTCCATTTGCACAACAAGAATTATTGCAGGAGTCGGTGTTCCTCAACTTACCGCTGTTATGGAAGTTTTTTCTGTTTCCTCTAAAGCAGGAATACCAATTGTTGCTGATGGTGGTATCAAGCAAACTGGCGATATAGCAAAAGCTTTAGCAGGAGGAGCTGATTCTGTAATGATTGGTTCTCTTTTTGCAGGACATGAAGAAAGTCCTGGTGAAAAAGTCAGATATGAAGGAAGAGTCTATAAAATTTATAGAGGTATGGGGTCTCTTGGAGCTATGAACCAAGGCTCTGCTGACAGATATTTCCAAGATGTTGAAGCTGAAATCACAAAACTTGTCCCCGAAGGAATTGAAGGCAGAGTCCCTTACAAAGGACCTGTCTCTGATACAATATATCAAATCGTTGGTGGATTACGTGCTTCCATGGGTTATTGCGGCTGTGCTAATATCCCGGAAATGCAATCCAAAGCAAAATTTATCAGAATGACAACCGCAGGATTGCAAGAATCACATCCTCACGATGTCGTTATAACTAAGGAATCTCCAAACTACTTTGTAAAATAAATGGATGAACAAAATGGCAAAGAAAAATTCAAATATAACAGTAGATAAGTCATCTTATCCTTCATTAGTGGATATGCGTCTTAATCAAATTAGATTTTCATTAGAAGATTTAAAGGTAGATGCTCTTGTTGTCAACTACCTTCCAAACATTCGTTATCTGACAAACTTCTCGGGTTCGTGGGCTTACTTATTCATCACTCCTGAAGAAATTCATTTCGTTACCGATGATAGGTATGAAGAACAAATAAAAGAAGAACTTTATCATTTACCGAATCTCCACACTCATATAACAAGAGACGTATGGGATTACCTTTCAAAAAAGAAATTTTTAAAAGGAGTTACCAATGTTGCATTCGAAGCAGACAGAATCGCCTATTCGGATGCTGTTAACATTAGAAATCTTGTCAGACCGCTTAAGTTCAAACCAGCTCCTTGCATTGTAGAACCTTTCACAATGCCTAAAGCACCTGAAGAACTTGCCAACATCGAGAAATCCTGTGAAATAGCTCTTGCGGTTTATGACAAAATTTTGAAAATGGTCAAACCCGGTATGACTGAAAAGGAAATTGCCATTGAAATAGCATACAGAACACGTAAGCTTGGCTCAGAAGAAGATGCTTTCCCAATTATCGTTGTCAGTGGTCCAAGATGTGCATTAATCCATGGTAAACCAAGCGATAGACAAATCAAACCAAATGATGTCGTTCTTTTAGACTTTGGTTGCAAGGTTAACGGTTACAGTTGCGACATAACAAGAGCCTTCGTCGTCGGAAAAGCAACAAGAGAACAAAAGAAAATTTACAAATTATTGCATACTGCTAAAGAGTTAGCAATTACTAATGTCCGACCAGGTATGAACGGGAAAAACCTTGATGCTTACGCTCGTGACCTTATCACAAGTGAAGGTTATGGTGCATATTTTCGACACTCTTTAGGTCATGGTATTGGAATTGAAACTCATGAAAAACCAACTATCACATTCAGAATGCACGACCAGATTGTACCGGAAAACTCAGTATTAGCTATTGAACCAGGAATATATCTACCAGGAAAATTTGGTTTGAGAATTGAAGACAATATTTTAGTTACTAAAAATGGTGGTAAGCACTTAACAAAAGCTCCCGAAGAATTAGTCGAAATTTAACATAATTAAATTATTGTGATTATAAAATTCATTAATGGTCACCCTAAGCTTGCCGAAGGGTGACTTTTTTATAGAAAAACATTATGATAATATCAGGTTTCACATTCGTAAAAAATGCAATGGTTTTTGGA
>RCNQ01000272.1 GCA_003731675.1 Bacteroidetes/Chlorobi group bacterium ChocPot_Mid | reverse complement strand
GTCAAGGAATTGTCTGATGATTATGAATGTGAGGAAATCAATTCACGACTGAGTATAGATATATGCTTAAACTATTTATCAGGGAATTATGAAATAGAGATTTACGATAAAGAATATACCATATTCAAGTTACCTATAAATAATTCAATCAAAGATTTTATGGAAATATTTAACCAAGCAGAATCTTTGTTTGATAAAAAAATTGATTCATTATTTGATAGAATCGATAACTGGGAAAGCAGTGTTGCTAAGGCTGACAGACAGAGAGAAATGGATATTGAACTTAAAATTGATGAATTAAGAATGAAACATAATAATTACATTTTAGAATAAAAATAAAAGGACGCAAAAATGAATTCAACAACACAAACAACTCAAGATGTCAAAATTTATCGGCTTGAAGTCGAAGATGTTTTCGGCATCAAATCCGCTCAATTAAACTTAGACGGTCAATCTGCTATGCTTATTGGTGCAAATGAAGCTGGCAAAACATCACTTATTGATGCAATATTATTGTCAATGGGACAGCTCAAGGATGGAGACCCCAGAAGGCATGGAACCCGTAAAGGAGAAATTTACGCTGACTTTGGGAAATTCGAAGTAGTAAGACTTTGGAAAGACAAAGGCACACCCAAATGGGAAGTAAGAGACAAAGAAGGAAACAAATTCGAAACCGCGAAAGATTTGTTCGATGGATTTATTGATTCCATTACTGTCAAACCGGATATTATACTCAATATGCCGGGACCTGACAGAGCAAGAGCAGTTTGTAAAGCTGTTAATATTGATATTGATGAATACGAAAACAGAAAAAAAACAATCTTTGATGAGAGAACAGTTGTCGGTAGAATGCGAAAAGAAGCTGAAGCAAAACTAAAAGGTATTGGACGTCCAAGCCCCGATGTTCCTGATGAAGAAATCAATATAACTGAATTGACTAATGAATTGCAGTTGCTCAAAGATAAAGAAAAGCAACGAGAAAATGTCGAACTTGAATTACAATCTTGTGATAACAATATTGAGCATGTTTCATTGGAAATCGAACGTTTACAGAAAGAACTTGAAGCACAAATAACAAAGAAAAAAATACTTGAAGAAAAAAGAGTCGATATTATAAAATTATTAGATGAAACTCCAAGTGTTAATTATCAAATCGAAGCTGTTCATCAGAAGCTAAGTCGAGCAGAAGGTATAAACAAAGATGTCAGAATGAAAAAGAAATATGAAGAAGCAAAAGCAGACTTTGAAAGATTTGATGAGGATTATGAACAGAAAACACTTGAAATACAAGCAATAGAAACCGAACTACGTGATAAAATAAACAATGCCGGATTAGTCGAAGGACTGGTTGTTGAAAAGGATGATATTTATTTGAACAATCTCAAATTTACACGGTTAAGCAAATTTCAGCAACTTGACTTGGCTATGCGAATAGGAATGCACATTAAATCCGCAAACAAGAATGGTGAAAGCATCAATGTTCTTTGCATGGACGCAAGCCAATATGATGAAGATAATTGGAATAAGATTGTTGAAGCTGCTAAAGAAAACGGATTTGCTGTTATAATCGAAATTGCAAGACGTATACATCGTAATGGCAACGGACAACTTAATGTTCCGGATGACATCAAAAATGTTAAGGACATTAAGAAATTTTATATCGAAGAAGGGACAGCAGAAGAAATCATAGATGTTGAACCTTTACAAGTCAATTAATTATTCGAGAGCAGTTTTTTATATGGTCATAGTTGAAGGAAACTGTAAACCCAGTACCTAAGTAAGGGGCTGCTCTCCTTTTAATAAAGGAATAAAAAAATGGGGAATAATAACGAAAGCAATGTTTTAGATTCAAAATCAATGTTCGAACATCTTTTCGGTGAAGAAATCCGCATCAAAGATGAAATCGAAAAAAATGGTTATGCTTTATCTGAACTCCCATTATGGATATTCGATAAAGATGTACTCAAAGTACAACCAAAACAACTCTGGAGAATCGATTTATCAAGTAAAAGGTATTATTATACTTTTATTGATAAATTAAGAACAGTTCCAAAATTCTATATATCTGTTACAAGCTCAATTGCTTCATTAAATCTATTACCAACCAACTTTGCTCTAATTGAATGGTATTCACAATTCCCAACCATTGATGAAGCAAAAAAGGCAGTACAAAAGTTAGCTGATTATGGAACATTTGACCATATCGTAATAGGTGAGTTAGCTAAAACTGGTATCATGGATTTGGAGGCGATTCCCGATTTAGTCGAGGAGTATAAGCGAAAGAATTTTCTTGAATATGACAATCGTTTTTGGACAAAATATGTACGTAGGGATTTAATCGCTCTCGATAAATGGTATAAAGAGCATGAGGTCAAACCAATTGCAGTTGAATTAATGTTATGCGGTAAGGATGGCTATGCTACCATGGTTGATTTCATATGCGAGATGACTATCGGTACTGGTGCTAATGGAAAAATACTTAAAAAAGATATTAAGGAAGGAAGTTGTGAGCGTGTCAGAGTAATCATTGATTGGAAATCACTATTGTCATTTACCAAATCAAAAACATTCTATAAAACCAACGAATTCCAACTTGAAGCGTGCCGACGATTAGTCGAGGAAAACTTCCCGGAACTAAGAATTGACAAATTATACAATGTTAGTTTTGAGGGTAGCATCAGAAGTGCTGAGGTTGTGATGAAAGAGCAGACAGACAAAGCAATAAAGCTGATAGAACTCCCGAACGGTTCATACTCAACAGAATTTGATTTGTATTGGGAGATTTTCAAAGTCAATAATCCAGATTGGAATAATCCTCATGACTTTGACGAAGTAAAGGGATATGTTGATATAAAAAAAGATGCATATCTGATTAATCCAAGAAATATTAAAGAAATTGTAATTGAAAAACACAGGAGATTTAGAAATGAATAATAATGAAACCAACGGTTCTGTCCCCGGAAGAATTTACAATAGGGAAGACAACAAAGAAAATCAATTAGAATATCCGATTATTGGTAAAATCAAAATCGGTGAAAAAAAGTTAAATGAACAGGGTAAGGAATATCCATCGAGTATTGATTATTTCCGTGCCACTGGAAGTCATGCTGAACAGTTCCATCAGATACTTGGTGAAAAACCAAATAAACTGAGAATTGTATTTCCATCACCTTTTCCTGAGATATGTTGTTCACAGAGAATCGAAGGTAGGGACTCAGACGGTAATCTTGCAGCAATAAGTGATGGATTAAATCACAAGCTCTGGAACGATAAGGAAAAAGCATATTTACCAGTATCTGATAAGGAATTAGAAATTGCAAAAACCAAAGGTATTCCAGTAATCAAAGGTTATGGACAAAATGCTAAGACTGTTTATATACAAGTGAAGAATTGGGCTGAAAGACTGACCATGAGATTTATTGTTCTCGAGATCAAAGGACTGCTTGGAGTATGGGAATTAAGCACAAACGGAGTAGCCAGTTCAATACCAAATATAGTATCAGTATTTGACAGAATGGCTGATCTTGCTGGTAGAAATATGAACAAAGTTGTTTTTGATTTATCAGTCGCATTTGCAAAAGGGCAAAAACCAGGAAGTATGTCAAGATATCCTGTTTTGTCATTAGTCCCAAATATTGGCTACGAATCTGCGATGTTGCTTAACGAATACAAAAACAGCGATGTTGTTTATAATAGACTTCTTACCGATGATACAATTGACAGATTGCTACTTACAGGAGAAATTCAGAATGAAGTTCAACCTGAGAACATACCTGAACAAGCAAAAATGGATGATAGTGAAACAACTAATGAAAATAGAATTGTTGAAACCAAATCCGAGCAAACGACAAAATCAGCAACAAAGAAAAAAGATGAATTTACACCTGATACTTTAAAAAATTGGGTGAAAGAAGTTGCTGATATAACAGGTGATGCCATACCAGAACAAATGCTTGAATCTCTTGATCATGCTTTGAAAGCGGTTACTAATTATAAAAAATCTGATATGAACATGC
>RCNQ01000271.1 GCA_003731675.1 Bacteroidetes/Chlorobi group bacterium ChocPot_Mid | reverse complement strand
AAAAAGGTAATAATGATGCACCAAGCTGTACAAATTGTCATGGGGAACATTCTATAAGACCTGTTGAAGGTTTGACAGCAAGAGTATTTCAGATGAACAAAATCAATAAACTTACTGTTGAGAAAAATCAGATGGTTTATTGTGTACACTGTCATACTGATGAAGCTTTAGCACAGAAATATGGATTACTTACTATCTCTAAAGCTCACGAATGGTTACCAAGTATAGCAAGACATTATGAGACAGTAAGGTGTGTGGATTGTCATTCTTCATATCTTCCACCAAATTTATCACATAATATTTTACCACCCGAGAAGACTATAAAAAAATGTGAGGAATGTCATTCAAAAAATTCTATTTTGATGACAAAACTTTACAAGCACGAAAGGAAGAAATCACAGGAGAAATTCGGCTTTATAAACGGAGCAATATTAAGTGATGCTTATGTGATTGGAACAACAAGAAATGTTTTTCTGGAAAGTCTGAGCATAATAATATTAAGTGGAGTTGTAATAATTATTTTATTGCATGCATTGTTGAGATGGTATTTTTCGAAGGGAATGAGGGATTTATAAGATGAAAAAAATATATTTGTATCCATTATGGCTAAGGATCTGGCATTTACTTAATGCAATCTTGATGATTTTATTATTTGTAAGTGGTATAAGTTTGCATTACGCTGATTCATCAGTAATTTCTATAGGATTTTCTGCATCAATGTTTGTTCATAACATCTCTGGAGTTATTCTAAGCTTAAATTATTTGTTCTATTTTATTTTTAATTTGATTTCAGGTAATTACAAACATTATTTACCAAAATTCAAGAATTTCTTCAAAGAAATATTAATTCAAACAAGATATTATTTAATTGATATTTTCGATAAAGAACCACATCCGTTTCCTGCCAATGAGAAAAGGAAATTTAATCCATTGCAAAGATTGGGATATCTTTCAATAATGTACGGGATGGTACCACTTGTTATAATTACTGGTTGGTTACTGATGTTCCCGAGTTTAACACCAGATAATTTATTTGGAATGGGTGGTGTCTGGCCTGCGGCGATTTTACATATTATATCTGGTTTTATAATCAGCATTTTTACTTTAGTTCACATTTATCTTGGGACAACTGGTCATACATTGAGTGATTTGTATTTAGGTATAGTTACTGGGTGGCATAATACTGAAGAAGGTTATGATATTCCTGACGAAGAAAATCTTAAAGTTTTGAAAAAACGAGTTGAAAAAGGCAAGTTACTCCCGACAATATTTTATAATCCAATATCTTTAACTGGCTCTTTTGTGAGTATTATAAGTTTTACAATAATTTTATTTTTAATAGTACTGGAGCTTTTCTCTGAAACGACAAATCCTTATTTAGGAATATTTACATTTATGGTAATGCCAACAATTCTGATAATAGGAATTTTTCTAATATTTTTTGGAGCATTCAGAGAAAACAGAATATTGCTGAGAAGGTCTGATAAAGAGAGAAGATTGCCTGTTCTTGACTTAAATAATACTAAACATCAAGTAGCGACATTAATATTTACTGTATCAGCTTTATTACTGATAGTATTTTCGGGATTTGGTAGCTTTAAAGCGTATGAATATTCCGAATCTGATGAGTTTTGTGGAACTGTCTGCCACACAGTGATGGAACCTGAATATACCACATATTTAAATTCACCTCACAGCAATGTTGGTTGTGTCCAATGTCATATAGGAGACGGTGCAGGATGGTTTGTCAAATCAAAAATTTCCGGTTCATATCAGGTATATGCAGTATTAGCTAACGTATATCCTAAACCTATTCCTACACCAGTAGAAAATTTGCGTCCTGCCGCTGAGACTTGCGAAAGGTGTCATTCACCCAAGCATTTTTATGATGAAAAGAAGATTGTCAGAGATTATTATTTATCAGATGAGAAGAATACTCATTTTAATTTAGAAATGCTGATTAAAGTTGGTGGAGGAAATGTTGAGGTTGGTAATAATTCAGGCATCCACTGGCACATGAATTTAGCAAATGAAATAACATATCTAACTACAGACAAGGAAAGACAGGAAATTCCCTGGGTAAAATCAAAATCGCTTATTACAGGGAAAGAGACGGTTTATCAATTACAAGGATTTGATGTAGAAAAAGCATTGGCATCAGGCAAAACAATGAGAAAGATGGATTGTATTGATTGTCATAACAGACCTTCTCATATATATAATCCACCTGACAAGGTAGTAAATCTTGTAATGAGTGTAAATAGGATAAATCCTGAAATCCCATTTATTAAATCTGTTGCTGTGCAAGCACTTGAATCAGTACATTCAACCGGAGAAGAAGCTTACAAAGATATTAACGATTATGTTTGGAATTTTTATAAGAATAAATTGCCAAGTATTGATAATAAATTGAAGAATGATATCAATAATGCTATTTTACAATTATCTACTATTTATTCTAAGAATTATTTTCCTAAAATGAAAGTTAGCTGGAAAAATCATCCAAATAACATTGGACATTTATACAGTAAAGGGTGTTACCGCTGTCATGACGGTAAGCATATAAATCCAGAAGGTAAGGTACTAACCAATGATTGCAATACATGTCACACATTCCGTTCAGAAGCATTTTTGAATGATTCTTTAAGGACAGTAGTCATTAATAATGATTTTATACATCCTGGAGGAGATGACAAAAATATTAAGGAACAGAATTGCGTAGTATGTCATGGAGCTCCTAAATACAGAAAGAAATTTTTAGATAATATTGGTAAAAGATAAAATATCTTTATAATTTTACCAATCCTAACCGAATGATATTGTTGAATAATTAACAGTATCTGCAACATTTATTATACAAAATAAATATTTTATCTTGTTTATTATTTTGCTTATTAATATTTTAGTATCTAAATTATTTACTTAATTAATAATTAAGTTTTAAAAAACATAATAAGGACAGTCTTATGACTAAAAAGCTAAATGACAATATGAAGAAGCAGGCAGAAGAGCTTGCTCGTTTGACCTTCCTTTTGGCAAGAGCTTGTGAGGAAAAGGAAGATTATTTTACAAAGCTTTTTAATTTAACAAATGGTGAATTCCGATGTATGCGTTTTTTAAGCGACAGGGATTTTCTTTCTGTTAAAACTTTGTCTGAACAAATGAAACTTACTCCCGGAAGAATTACTCATATAATTACTGGCTTAGAGCACAAAGGGTACATCTCTCGTGAGATTGATACTTCTGACAGAAGGAATATTAAAGTCAGATTAACCAAATTAGCAATACCATTTATGAGAAATGTTACTAAAAAGCATATTGATTTACACGAAAAAGTTTTAAAAAATATTCCTGAGGAAATCAGAGAATCTGTTCTTATAGCAATGTCTGAATTACTTAATTCATTATCTACATGGTCAAAAAAGAAAGAAATATAATTCAATTTGAGGATATTATGTATAAATTACTGTATTTATTTATTTTTTTATTATTATTCAATGCTTGTTCCAAAGAGGAAACGAGTAACCCTGTAAATGCAGGAAATATCAATTCATGTGTGGGTTGTCATACTAATTATGACGCATTAAAAAAGCTTGCTGACCCCGATACTTCAGCACCTGCAGGAGGATGCAGCGGTGAAGGTGTGCATATAGAACCATACGATAGAGTATATCTTGGTGGTCAGGGATTTGAGGATTTTCAAAAAGAAGCTCATGGCAAAATGGCTTGTACTGCCTGTCATAATGGAATAGATAAGACAGGAGACAAGAAATTGGCGCATTCAGGAAATTTTATTAAACATCCATCAAAATTTGCTACTGAAAAATGTGTAACATGTCATGAAGATGAAGTCCGCAGGACTCATAACAGTATTCATGAAATGGGTTGGGGACAAAAGAGAAAGGTTACTATGAGATATGGTTTGGCTGGTCCCCATGAATTTAATAAATTACCCGAGAATGTCCAAAAAGGGTATAATGCTAATTGTGCGACTTGTCATGGTTCATGTGGAGAATGTCATGTTAGTAAACCATTAGCCGCTGGTGGTGGTTTGATGAATGGGCATAAATTCAGTAAAAAACCGGATATGGTTAAGGTATGTGTTGCCTGCCATTCAAGTAGGGGTGGTCATGCATATTTGGGAGTAGCTGTTGGTTCAAAACCAGATGTTCACTTAACAAAACTGGGGTTCGATTGCATGTCATGCCATACAAAAAATGAAATTCACGGTGATGGTAATACTTACGAACAGAGATATAAAGTTCCCGATATGCCAAAATGCGAAGATTGTCATTCAAACATTAAAAATTCAAATTCATATCATTCAATGCATGCAGAAAATTTAAGTTGCTTTGTGTGTCATTCACAGCCATACAATAATTGCGGAAGTTGTCATATCCATGGAGAAGGTGCTCGGATTGCATCTTATCAAGGTTTTAAAATCGGAGTAAATCCCTTATCTGAATTCAAGGGAACAAGGTTAGCGTTAGTTAGAAGGACTTTGATGGCTCCTGATAGTTGGAAGGAGTATGGAGTGACAAAATTGAATAATTTTGATGTATTTCCCGTATTTAATTATACAAGTCCTCATAATATATTGAGAAAGACAAAACAATGTTCACCCGATGAGGGAAAAGCTTGTTATTATAATTGTCACATAATAAAAGAAGGAGAGATTTTCAGAAATAAGGAATTGTATTTATTTGAATCTGATTTTATTTACGACTGGGAGAAATCATCTTCAAAGAAAGTTACAGTGGATGGGAAACTACCACCAAATTGGGGATTATAGAAGTACAAATTCACTATGAATTATAATGATGAGTTTAAATAGTAATATATAAGAAGAAATAATTATTTTTCACATATTTTTTAAAATGGAGGTTTTATGTTTTTAGATTTGATTAAACGTTTCAGGCAAATAGCCATTATAATGATGATTTTGGGGCTTTTCATTACAGCATGTACTGAGGATGAGACTCCGATAAATAATAATACAATTGATGAATCAAAGGTATTAGTAGAGTATCTTGAAGCCAATGGGAATTATATTAATACAGCTGCACCATCAGTTGTTAAGGCATCAGATGTTTATACAATGCTTTTAACTTCACCAAGCAAATTGTATGTTATTGATATCCGCACAGCAGAAGATTTTGCCAAAGGTCATATCAATGGAGCAGTCAATGTTAGTTTAGCAAACTTGCTAACTCATATTAAAAGCATTAATCCAACTCAATATGATAAGATTGTGATTGCTTGTTACACTGGTCAGACAGCATCTTACGGTACAGCTTTGATGAGGATGTTAGGATACAGCAACGTTGAAGCATTGAAATTCGGAATGGCATCATGGAATCCTGAATTTAAGTCAAAATGGTCATCAGCTATCGGAAATTCAAGAGCAACACAGTTTGAAACAACAGCCAATCCAAAACCAGCCGCTGGAAAGCTACCTGTTATTAATACAGGTAAAAAGACTGGTGCAGAAATATTAGAAGCAAGAGTTAATCAATTACTCGCTGATGGATACACAGTAGCATCAATTAAGAATTCTGATGTTTTTGATAATTTAACAAAGTACTTTATTGTGAATTATTGGCCCGAAAACCAGTACTTGAATCCAGGACATATTCCAGGAGCAATACAATATACACCTAAAAATGATTTGAAGAGTACAACATTTTTAAATACACTGCCAACTGATAAAGAAGTAGTAGTTTATTGCTATACAGGAATGACAAGTTCACATGTTGTAGCATATTTAAGATTATTGGGTTATAATGCAAAATCACTTCTTTATGGAGCAAATGCTATGATATATGACTTACTGATATCTAACAAAATGACTGCTTGGACGGATGAAGAATGTCATGAATATGAGTTTGTAAAATAAATTACTTTGTTAATTCAATGTTGAAGACTGCCTATCTCTGGGCAGTCTTCTCTTTTTTTATAAGACTGAATGGATAACAGTTGTGACAATTCCCCAGACTTCGAAGTTCATTTCGCCTGTTATTTCTATTGGTTCAAATTTCGGATTTTCAGGTGAAAGATATATTTTATTTTTAATGTATTGCATACGCTTAACGAGAAGTTCCGAATCAATAACTGCAATTACAATACTACTATCCTTGGGACTAAGAGACCTGTCAACAATAAGTATATCGCCGGAATAAATACCTGCATTAATCATCGAATCACCTGTAACACGAACGAAGAATGTAGCAGAGGGAT
>RCNQ01000270.1 GCA_003731675.1 Bacteroidetes/Chlorobi group bacterium ChocPot_Mid | reverse complement strand
AGATTACCTGAAATAACAGGAATACTGTCTGGAGTTTACATAGGATGTTTTGAAATGGGAGTAACATTTGTACTTTGGTTATTGGCTTTGAAGTATTCGGAAACAACAGCCAAAGTGAGCAATCTGATTTATCTGTCACCGTTTTTATCTTTGATATTTATTGCGTTGATATTGCACGAAGCAATTCATATAAGTTCGTTGTTTGGTTTGATACTGATAATTTCAGGAATATTAATTCAGCAGATTAAAAGAGTGAGATGATAATACATTATTATACATTGTATCATGTTGTAAAAGAGTTGCAATCGTTAATCGGTTGCAGGTTGGAAGAGTGTTTTTCGCAGGAAAGGAATTCACTGGTTTTTAAGTTTAGCGACGGGATTAATGATTATTATTTGCTTTATTTTGGTTCACAACCTAATACTTCATTGTTTCTGAAAAAGGATTATTCACGAGCGAGGAAAAATACAGTTGATTTATTTGATTCTGTTGTTGGTGAGGTTTTACAGAATGTATTTTTGCATGAGAATAACAGGATTATTCAATTAGATTTATTAAACACAAAAATATTTATTTATCTATTTGGTGGTTCAAATAGTAACTTGTTTGCTGTTAATCATGGAGGAATTATAATTGAATCTTTGAAGGCAAGGAAGGAATATATTGGAAGTGAGTTGGATTTGCCGAAACCGAATATGCCTGAAATTGCACAATTCGCAAAGGATTCAAAGATTATTGATGCTTTGTCAAAATGCAGTTATAATTTGGGAAGATATTATGCTGAAGAGATTTTGTATCGTGTTGAAATTACTGCTGATTCAATTTTGCAGGAGCTAAGTGAAGAAAAAATGGATTTAATTTTATCAACAGCTGAAAGAGTTAGGGCAGAATGTTTTGAAACGAGCGAATATTATCATTATGAGACTGAAGATGGTCTGCTATTGAGTTTGATACCTTTAATGAAATATTCCAATTGGAAAGAAAAGTTTAGTAATGTAAGTGATGCAATTGCGAGAAGAGTTTTTTCTGATATACGAAAGCAAAGTTATAATTCTTTGTATAAGGAGTTGTTTGGTAAACTCAGAAGAGAAAAAAGCAGGTTGGAGAAGAATATTGAAATGTTAAGAGATGAAGCATCTATTGTTGAGAGGGCAGACAAATACAGGTTATTTGGGGAATTGTTACTTTCATATCCAAATCCTAAAAACAAGTCTATTAAGGAAATTATATTGAAGGATTATGAAGGTAAAGAGATTGAAATACCTTTAGATGATAAGAAGAATATACTTGAAAATGCCAATAAGTATTTTGAAAAATCGCGTAAGGCAAAAGAGGAATATAGAATCAGGAAAAAGAGATTACCTGATTTGGAGTTAAAATTAATTAGAATTGAAAATGCGATGAAATTGCTCAATGAAGCTGAGACATACAGGGAACTTGAAATAACGGGAAAGAAATTAAAGGAGATTACAGGGAATAAAACTATGGATATTCAGGAGAATACAGCAACAAAATTCAGGGAATTTAATTTGGGTGAAGGGTATATTGTTTATGTCGGAAGAAATGCTTCCAACAATGATGAACTAACAATGAAGTTTGCAAAGCCGAATGACTATTGGTTTCATGCAAGAGGTTCCGGTGGCTCTCATGTAGTGTTGCGAATTATCAAAGATGAAAAACCGCCGAAGGAGATAATGAAGAAAACTGCATCAATAGCGGCTTATTACTCTCAGGCAAGGAATGCAAAATATGTTCCTGTAGCTTATACGCAAAAAAAGTATGTTAGAAAACCAAAGGGTGCCAACACAGGGAGTGTTGTAATGACTAAAGAAGAAGTGGTAATGGTAGAGCCGAAATTACCGGAAGATTTAGAAAAATGATTTTGTATCAATGAGCTTCGAACCAATTGTTGCCAATACCAACTTCGGCAATGAGAGGGACATCTCCAAGAGGAAAAGCATTTTCCATTTCTTGCTTGACAAGAGAAGTCATTTTATCAATTTCAAATTTTGGAACTTCAAAGACTAATTCGTCGTGAACCTGCAACATCATCAGGGATTTCAGATTATATTTGCGAAGAGCAGAATCGAGTTTAATCATTGCGATTTTGAGAATATCTGAAGCAGTACCCTGAATAGGCATGTTGATGGCGGCACGTTCAGCGGCGGTGCGTAAATTGTTGTTTTTGCTTAAAATGTCAGGGAAAAAGCGTCTTCTGCCAAGAAGTGTTTCGGCATATCCTTTTTTTCTTGTAGAGTTAATAGTATCTTCCATGTATCTTTTGATACCCGGATATTTTTTAAAGTAATTTTCGATAATTTCTTTACCTTCAGACCTGCTAATTCCTAAACGCTGGGCAAGACCGAAACTACCCAAGCCATACATAATTCCGAAGTTAACAGTTTTTGCAACTCTTCTCATTTTAGAATCAACTTCATCGAGTCTTTTGTCGAAGAGGTTAGCGGCGGTTGTAGCGTGAATATCAAGACCTCTTTTGAATGCAGAAATAAGGTAATCATCCTGAGAATAATAAGCCATGATTCTAAGTTCAATTTGGGAATAGTCAGCAGACAGAATGACGTTACTATCGTTTTCCGGGATAAAAGCTTTTCTAACGAGACTGCCTTTATCAGTACGGATTGGTATGTTTTGCAAATTGGGTTCAGTGGACGAAAGTCTTCCTGTCGCGGCTATTGTTTGGTTGTATGTTGTGTGAATTCTTCCAGTGACAGGGTAAATCATTTTTGGCAGAGATTCAATATATGTGGATATTAATTTTACAAGTTGTCTGTATTCCAGAAGATATTCAGCAATAGGGTACATAGGAGCTAATTCTGAAAGGACCTGAACATCAGTGCTATATCCTGTTTTAATTTTTTTTGTAGTAGGCAACATTAATTTTTCGAAAAGGATATGTGCAAGTTGCTTTGGAGAATCAATGTTGAATTCTGTTCCAGCTTCATTATATATTTTTTTTGTTAATTCTTTAATTTCTGAATTTATTTGAATCGCTAAATCCTTCAGGAAGTGGGTGTCAATGGCGATACCGTTGAATTCCATACGAGTAAGAACTTCAATAAGAGGGAATTCTATTTCATTTGCTAATTTATCGAGCTTTTCTTTAATTAATTCATTACTGAGTAAATTATGGAGTTTGAGAGCAAGGTCTGCATCTTCACAAGCATAATCAGAGATTTCAGTAGGGTTGATGTCTTTCATGGAAATTTGTTTGCTTTTCTTTTCACCGATTAAAGTGGAGATGGGGATAGGTGAATAATGCAGCCATTTTTGAGAAAGAGCGTCGAGATTATGTCTGTCGTCAGGATTAAGCAAGTAGGAAGCAATCATTGAATCGAAAATGATTGGTGTAACTTCGATACCATATCTTTTTAAAATGAAGGCATCGAATTTGATGTTTTGCCCGCATTTTCCAATGTTTTGATTAGATAGTAAATTGTTTAAAGCATTTTTGATTTGGGAAATCGGGATTGTTTTAAAATCTGATTTTTTATCAGGAGTCTGAGTATTAAAAGAGACCTGAAATAAATCACCCTGACCTTGTTCGTCGAAGAAAGGTTGAGGATTTATTTTTGGGTTGTCATCATCAACAGCAATGTAGAAAGCTCTGTTTTCCTTTGCAGAAAGGGATATTCCAACAATTTCGCAGGTTAAACGGTCGAGTGAGCTGGTTTCGATATCAACGGCTAAAATTTTTGGAACACCTAATTCATTTATCATCGTATTGAATTTATCAATGTCATCAATCAGAGAGTATTTTTTGTCAATATCATTGATAGTATCAACTGATGAGGATTGAGTTTGAGTTTCAATATTAATTTCTTCAGTATCAGTAGAAGGAATTTTACTTTCTGAAGGGAATGGTTGAGAAATGCCAATAAGAGATTCGTTATTTTGAGCTTTTCTGAGCCATTTTTCACGGATGGTTCTGAATCCAAGCGTAGTGAATAGCTCATCGAGTTTTTTGTAATCAGGATTTTGTAACTGAATATTTAGAAGATTTTCATCAATCGGTGCGTTGGTGTCAATAGTGACTAAATCTTTTGATAAGATTGCTTTATCTTTATTTTCGATAAATTTTTCTTTAACAGCTTGTTTATTGATTTCGTCTAAATGTTCATAGAGGTTTTCGAGAGTACCATATTTTTGGATTAAAGGAATTGCTGTTTTTTCTCCAATTCCTTTAACGCCTGGGATGTTATCAGAAGAGTCACCGAGAATTGCCAAGACATCAATGACTTTATCTGGTGTCACACCAAATTTCTTTTTGACTTCTTCGATATCAACAATGTCGAAATCGTCTTTTTTTGTTCTCGAAGGTTTGTATAGTTTTACTTTATCATTAACAAGTTGATAGAAATCTTTGTCAGCAGTAATGCAAACGACTTGAATACTATTGTCAGAAGCAATTTTTGAGAGAGTGCCAATAATATCGTCAGCTTCATATCCTGCGAGTTCTGTTCTCGGAATGTTGGCATAATCGAGGAATTCTTTTATTCTTGTCATTTGTGGGACAAGTTCTTCGGGGAATTCATCGCGATTTGCTTTGTATAAAGGGTATTTTTTGTGACGGAAAGTGGGTTCTTTTCTGTCGAAAACAACAATGATATTTTCAGGTTTTTCTTTTTCGATAAGAGATGTAATGATATTGACAAATCCGAAAACAGCGGCAGTAGGTTCACCTGCAGGGGATTTGAGACCTGAGGATTGCATGGCATGATATGCTCTGAAAACGAGTGACATACCGTCAACAAGATAAATTTTTTTCATAATATTACTCAATTTTTAAGATGAATTGAAGGGAAAATAAACATCAGATAAAATTATTTCCTTTCACTTTTTTTAATACGATAGTTTTGAACATTAATGCCATATTTTCTGATTTTGTTGTGTAAGGTTTCACGACTGACATCGAGCAGAACAGCGGATTTGCTTACGTTGCCGTTACAGATTTCAAGTGTAGCTTCAATTTTCTTTTTATCGACAGATTCGATATCTTCTTTAAGAGTTTTATCTGTAGAAATCAAAGAGCCATCGAATTTTTTTGATGAGTTCGAAGGTTTTGAAGAAAGGATAATTTTGTGAATATCTGTAATTTCTATTTCTTCGTTTTGAGAGGTTTGCAGTGCCACACGTACAACACTTGAAAGTTCTCTGACATTGCCGGGCCAATCCTGTTCCTGCATATACTCAATAGTGGAAGGGGCGAAATATTTGGACTGGTCGTAATCAGCATTGTTTTTTCTTGTATAATATTCAATAAGTTCGGGAATATCTTCTTTTCGTTCTCTGAGAGCGGGGATGTGTATTTCGCATTCTCTCAAACGGTGATAGAGTTGTTCTCTGAATCTTCCTTCATTCATTGCAGAGAGGAGGTCTTTATCGGTTGCAGAGATGAATCTGACGTCAATTTCTTCACCTTCGGTTGAGCCGACTTTTCGAATTGTTTTTTCTTCAATAGGGATGAAAAGATTTGATTGTAGTTCTAATGATAAATCGCCAATTTCATCGAGGAAGAGTGTTCCACGGTTTGCCTGGTGGAAGAGACCTTTTTTTGTGTCCATAGCACCGGTAAAGGAACCTTTGTTATGTCCGAAAAGTTCACTTTGGAATAATTCTCGTGGGATATTCGGAATATCAACAGTAATCAGGGGATATTTGGACCTGCGGGAAGCGGAGTGAATAGCATTTGCAACTAATTTTTTTCCTGTACCTGTTTCTCCGGTAATTAAAACGTTTAAGTCGGTTCTACCGTAACGGTAAATGGAATCGCCCAAGTCGAGGATGGTTTTGCTACTACCATAAATACCCTGAGATTCGAGGAAGAGTTTAATTTCTTTTGCTTGATTAGCGGCACCATAGCGGTTAGCGGCACTGTCCAGAACTTCTTTAATTTTATTTTTATTTATAACACTTTTTTCGATGAAATTCATAGCACCAAGTTTTGTGGCTTTGACAGCAGTTTCGATTGAGCCTTTACCTGTAATCATAACTACTGGAAGTTCAGGGAAATTGTGTCTGCAATGCTCGAGTATATCTAAACCGTTGAGTTTTGAGTCGGGACCAAATTCAATGTCGAGTAATGCAACACCGATGTTTTGGTGTTTTTTGTTTAAGAAGTTAATGGTATCCTGAGGATTTACGATAATTTCTGTCGAGTAACCAAAAGATTGAACAATATCGGCAATTGTTGTGCAGTATTCTTTGTTGTCGTCACTAATCAGTACGTTCATTTTTCACCTTCAAATTATTTTACTGAATTATCAGGGGTTAATCCCTTTTTTGGGAAAAAATACTTTTCATTGTTAATTAATGCATTCAGAGTATCGAAAATTTCACGGAATTCTGTACTGCCGAATGTTTTAAAACGCATGTTCCAGACAGCCCTAAGGTTTGTGTTAGTTGAAGGATGGATATATTCAACAAAATGCGAACTGTCTCCTGGGGCATTAAGTGCTTGAATTTCTACAAATACTTTCTTAGTTTTTGAAAGAATTTCACAGAATTTGTTAGTATCGATAGTACCAATTAATTTGGTTGTGAAGTTGGGGTTTAAGCTGTCTTTGATGAATGTGAAGACATTTAAACTACCATCAATTTGCCAACCGGAAAGGGCATTTGTTTTGTAGTTATGCCCTCCCCATCTCAATGTTAAATCTTTCATTTTTTCATTGATACAGGTTGTTTTTGTGGTTTTTGTTGATGTTCCGCAAGCAACAAATAAAACCATAGTAAATATAATTAACATTTTCTGCATTTAGATTTTCCAATAAATAAAAAATACAAATTAATCATTTTTTATCATTCATAACTTATTACGAATGATTTTTTAAAAAATTTTCGATTCTTTCGATTACAATTTTTTTGCCAATAACTTCCATTGTTTCAAACATTCCGGCACCTGCTGATTTTCCGGTTATCATCAGTCTTAATAATTGGGCGATATTTTTAAGTTTTAAATTATTTTCGTCACAGAATTGTTTTGTAATTTGATAAAGTGTATCGTGCGAAAATTCGCTGGTATTATTGATTGTTTCCAAATATAGCTTAATTATTTGCGGTGAATCCTGTTTCCATTCTTTAATTTTTAAGTTTTCGTCAAATTCTTCAGGAGGTCGGAACATATAGTCAGCTATCTCGGGAATTTCGTTGATGAAATTAACTCTTTCGATAAATAATTTAATTACTTTTTCTAAATATTCTTTTTCTTTGACAGGGAAATTCCTTTTAATAAGTTCATTTTCGAGCATTTCGCAGAGTTGCCCGACAGGTAATTTTCTAAGATATTGAGCGTTCATCCAGTCAAGCTTTTGAGTATCAAAGACAGCTCCGCCTTTGTTGACTTTTTCCAGGTTGAAAAGTTCAATAAGTTCTTTAATTTCGTAAATTTCACGGTCGGAAGTCGGGTTCCAGCCGAGCAGAGCAATGAAATTGACAAATGCATCTTTTAAATATCCTTTTTCAATGAAATCTTCAACTGCGACACTACCTTGCCTTTTGCTAAGTTTTGTTTTGTCCTTGTTCAGGAGTAGGGGCAGGTGTGCAAAAGCAGGCATATCCCATTCGAATGCTTTGTATAATAATACATGTTTGGGTGTTGAAGGCAACCATTCCTCACCTCTGATAACGTGTGAAATTTGCATCAGGTGGTCGTCAACGACGTTTGCCAGGTGGTAAGTGGGGAAACCGTCTGATTTAATGAGAACCTGGTCATCAATATCTTTGCAAGGAACGGATACTTCACCTCTGATAATGTCATTAAAGACAACATTGCCGGTTTCGGGGATTTTAAGTCGAATGACGTAAGGTTTACCTGAGTTAATCCATTCTTTCACCGAATTATCATTAATAGTCAAGCTGTTTTTCATTGACATTCTATCATATTTTGGGTCTTTTTTTTCGGCTGAAAGTCTGTTCCTCATTTCTTCGATTTCTTGTTCTGAGTCAAAAGCGTAATATGCTTCATCTTTTTGGATTAAGACATCGGCAAACTTTTTGTAAAGAGGTAATCGTTCTGATTGTAAATATGGTCCGAAATCACCACCTTGTATGGGTCCTTCGTCAAATGAGATACCAGCCCAAGAAAGAGAGTTGATAAGGTTGTCAGTAGCATTTTCGACGAATCTGCTTCTGTCAGTATCCTCAATTCTTAATATCAGTTTACCTTGATGGTGCTTGGCAAACAGGTAGTTGTACAAAGCAGTTCTTAAACCTCCAACGTGCAAAAAGCCAGTTGGAGAGGGTGCAAATCTTACTCTTATTGTCATTTTATCTTTATGCCATTCATGTTAATAATATGATACAAACTTAATAAAATCAATGTTTTGTTTAAAATTATTTTTAAAGAAATTATGGATTAAAGCAGAAATAATTATTAATATTCTAAAAATATTAAGATAGTGAGGAGGATTTTACACAGTTTGAGTTTTAGATTTATTGTTTAGAGTTTGTCTAAAAAATTCAAAGGCAAGAAACCAATCTAATTGTGCATGGTAAATATCGGGATTTTTGATATAATTGTTATAAATCAGGGATATTTTTTTGTAATCATAGGCGTAATATTCTTTAACATTTTTAGAGTTTATTAAATCGCCAGTAAATTCGGAAAGTGTCTTGAAGAATTGATTTTTTGTTTCATCAATGTCTAATTTTTTTGTTTTTTTATTGATTTTTAAAATAACGGCTAAAATCAATGATGAGGTATCGAAGGGATATATTACATCGTTTTTGGTTAAAGGGATTTTTGTCAGTCTGTAATTATTTGATTTAATGAGTTTTTTGATGAGTCTTGAATTTTTTCTTTTATTGATATTTAATGTGAACAAATAATTTAATAGAGACAATTGGGCAAAAGGCATAAAGTTAATTATGCTATGGTCTAATCTGATTTGCTCCTGTGCATATAAATTTGGTAAACGGGTTTTAATTGAAAAGAGGTCTAACCAGTTGGCAATACCAATTTCCGAGGGGTCGGGTAATTGATTTGTAATTTCTTCAAGTTGCCGAATTGTTCCTGAGTGAAATTCTTTTTGAGTATCGTTGTTGAATATATCTGCTTTTGGTAATGTGAGGTGTCTGATTATTTCGGAGAAATTTTTATTTTGAATTACATTTTTGCCGAAAAAATAGAGGCGATTAAGGAACTGACGTCTCCAGATTTCTCCGAATCCACCGTCAATAATAACTTCAAATTTACCTTGCAATGGTTTATAGTTTAGTAGTTGGATAATGTCTGATGAAGGATAGGAAGCCATAGTAAATGAAGAGTATTCCTCAATTTCTTTGATAAGTTCATCTTTGTCGGGTAAAACATTGCTGATGATTTCATTTTTAATGTTGAAAGTGCTTATGATTTGTTCGGCAATGATTCTGTCGGGATTGTTAATTGCCCCGAATGTGTGAACAGACCAGTCCGAAGATTTATTGTTCAGAAGATAAGAAAGGAGTAGTCTTGAGTCTAAGCCACCAGAAAGACTCAGGGATAATTTATTGTTTTGTGAAAGTGGTAATTCTATTATATTTTTTAAAGTAGCTTCGAAATCTTCATTAATAAAATCAGAATTATAACTTGGGTTGAAATCGTATTTTTTTTTCTTAATTTCAAGAGTGTGTCTATCAATTTGTAAAGAATTGCCAGATGAGATTCTTACGATATTTTGGAAAACACTATCAGTGGAAATTTGATTAAATAGAAGCCATCGTGAACCAAAGGTGTTGAAATCAATTTTTAATTCTGTATAATTTTTTAAATGTAGTGGGTTTGTTGCTAGTATGATTTCCGATGAATTACGATAAAGGTATATATCACGAAGTCCTAAGATATCGGAAAAGATGTGGATATTGTTTTGATTCCATTTGATGATGATGAAATGACCGTCAAAGTTTTGGGGATGGAAATTATCCAGTTTGTGTTTCCAATTTTCGATATCGGAGAGATTTAATATGCCAATGTTTTTATCTATTAGAACACCTAATATCAGAAATCCTGAATTTGTTTGATTGTCTAAGTAGCTTAAACAGGTTTTTGGGTTTCCTCCTGTTCGGATAGATAATCCGTGGTCAGAATATGTGAATAATGAATTACTGAATTTGAAATCATTATCTGCACTTGACAGATTTTGAGATATTTTAATTAATGCCCAGCTCAAATATTTTTCTCCACAAAATTATAGATTCGAAATCCTTATAAGTAAGGATTTTTAATAAATTATTATATGAATAATATATTATTTGTTAAAATAGCTATGATTTTCAAGAAAACCAAAAAATGATTATTTTTTTTCTTCTTTGAGACCCTCAGAATTTTTGTTTAATTTAAATTGTATTGGAATAGTAACCCATGCGGATGTAGGTTTATCTGCAATAGTAGCCGGAGTAAAAGTGGATTTTAATATTGCCTGAATAGCGGCTGAATCCAAAATTGTGTTGTCCGAGTAAATTACTTTGATGTTTGTTGGTTTTCCCTGACTGTCAATTAAAGCCCTTATGACAACTTTTCCTTCGATTCCTTCTTTTCTTGCTTCCTCAGGATAAATGATGTTATTTTGAATATCTTCGATATTGAACAATGGGTCATGAGATAATTTGATTTCTTGTATTTTCTGTTCGACTTCGATATCTTTCATGATAGCTAATTGTTTCATGTAATTACCACTAGTTATTAATTTATTAATTTGACTTTTAGAAAGCGGGGGAGAAGATGCAGAGCCTTGAGCACTTTTCATATACATATTTGCATCTCCGACAGCTTGGTCAGAAACTCCTTCAGGAAGTGGCAAGGTTTGTTTGACAGTAACGATTTTGCCGTTTTTATTTCTTTTCAGATAATCTACAGCAACAAAGGAAGTGTAGTCTGTGAGTAAATTGTAATTTAATCCTAATTTAGTGATTTGGGATTTATATAACTCTTTTTGGCTGAGAGAAGCATAGTCATTTAAGTTTGTAATTTTGTTTCTTGCCCAAAGATATTTTAAAGCATCATTATAAACTTTTGTTCCGAATTTCAGGATATCTATATCAACATAGAATTTCTTTTTTGCGTACATACCTGAAACCCTTATGGTACCATCAGCGACATCACGCCACTTACCGAAGATTATAATTGGTCTGTCTGCGAAAACATCGGGGATTTTTTCGGGTTCAACATCGTAGGTTTCGAATTTTCCAAAATCAATGTTGATGTTAGTCATAATCGGGGATTTGATGTAATTGAAGAATTTCTCTGCTTGTTGTTTAGCATCATTTTTATTTGTTATTATAAAGGATTCACCTTGACCGGCACGAGCCATACCTTCGATAAGTAACCTGTTCACGCTGTTACCGATTCCAAAAGTGAAGACATTTGAATTTTGTAAATTGTTTTTTATAAGGTCAAAGGCTTCTGCTTCGACTGGAACATATCCGTCTGTGAGGATTAAAATAGTTCTTGAGAAATCTTTTTCTTTCGGGTAATTAATTACTTTTTTTAAAGCTGGTAATAGTTCAGTACCACCCATACCGTAAATACCTTCAAGCATTATGAGAGCTTTGTTCAGATTTTCGTCGTTAGCTTCTTTTGATTTATCAAAAAGCATTTCAGATGAGCCTGCGAACAAAAGGATATTGAAT
Source organism: Bacteroidetes/Chlorobi group bacterium ChocPot_Mid (assembly GCA_003731675.1). Taxonomy (GTDB): domain Bacteria; phylum Bacteroidota; class Ignavibacteria; order Kapaibacteriales; family UBA2268; genus ChocPot-Mid. Next base: position 1,638 of record RCNQ01000270.1, on the reverse strand, counting down.
TTTTCATTTGGTTTTAATTCCGAAAGGAGATTTTTTACTACTTCTTTCGAAACATCAATTGGGAAGCCATTCATAGAACCGGAAACATCGAGAATGAATATATATTCTCTTGGAAGAATTTCATTTGGTTCGATTTTTTTTGGTGGTTGGAGCATAAGGAGAAAGAATTTTTCTTTTTCATTTTCGGATAGTATCAGCCCGGTTTCAATTCTATTTCCGGAGAGCTTATAGTTAAGTATGAAGTCTTTATTGCCTGAAAATTCCTGAGATTTATCCAGTTCAATAAGAGCCTGATTTCCTGAAATTTGTGAGATATTGGTTTTGTGTGTTTTGCAAACAACTTCGTTCAGAGGGACTCCTGTTGATAAGTTGATTTTAATATCAAATTTGTAATCTGGTTTTTCTCCTTCATGTTTGTAGGGTGTCTGAACAAATTTGTCGTTATCATTGGCATTTTTTTCGGATATATTTGAATAACGAGGACCAACGACAGTAGGGTAAACAAATTCGTAGGTTTTGTCTGTTGGTACGAGTAATTCTGTATATTTCATTTCTACAATAATGGAATCACCGGGCATGATATTGGCAACATTCATCTGGAAGACATTTGGTCTTTGTTGTTCGAGTAAGGAAGTTGTTATGCCTTCTTTTTTTGCTTGTTCGTATATTTCTCTTGCTTTTTTTCTTTCCTGAATTTCAGCTTTTAAAATTCTGTCACCGATTGTCATAGTCATTGCGTAAACAGCGGCGCGTGTTGATGAAGGAAAGAAGTAGATGGCTTCCAATGGATTTTTACCGTTATTTTTATAGATTTGAGTAACTTTGACATCAGCAATAACCCCGACGATATTAACTTCTGCTTTAGTTAAATAAAGCGGAAGTTGGTCTTCATCAGGATTATTGGATTTGACTAAAAAGTAAGGTGACAAAGTTTTATCAGTGTCAGGATTGTTGTCAATCAGGTTGATTTGAGAAATTGAAATATGCTGATTTAAAATCAGGAATAAGACAAGAGCAATAATTTTTTTCATGACAAAGTCCTCTATTTTAACTATTTTTTTTATTTAGACGAAATAAAGCTTCGAAAAGTTACAAAATTTTCATAAATAATTTATCAAAAAAACATATTAATATAATTAATAGTTAATATTTTTATTATTTTTGTTAATCCAGAGTAAGAAATAAAGTAATAACTAAGTTATGTAACTAAGATTTACATTAAAACGTAATATGAGTAAGAAAAATATTGTTTAAGGAGGATTTATGAAATGGTTAAAATTACATACTATAATGATTACAGGGTTAATATTAGTTTTGTTTGTTGTACAAAATGCAAAAGCAGGGTTTTTAAGGTTATGTTATTACTGCTCTGTTAGCGATAAGGTAATAGGGTAGTAATAACTTACCAGCTACCTCCAACTTTAAATTTGATTTCAAAATCTTTTTGATTTTTTGAAGTTGAAGGTTGTGCTGAAGTTGTGATTTTAGTCAACTGGAAAACAATGTTCAAACCTTTTACATTAAGGAAACTTGAAACCGGGAAGTCAATACTGATTTCATTTGAGTTAGCAAACTGAGCAACTGAACCACCTAATGTCCATTTGATACCTTTGATGTCACCTGAGAATTTCATTCTTG
>RCNQ01000024.1 GCA_003731675.1 Bacteroidetes/Chlorobi group bacterium ChocPot_Mid | reverse complement strand
TCAACTCTGGCAACTTTCCTTGGAACATCGGTGAACATAACCCGATACTCTGAACTTGGAGCAGGTAACTTAACAAAATCACCGGCATAGACTTTTTCTTTGATTTCCTTTAATTCCATTTCGCTGAAAATCGGAGGACCATATTTTTTCTCATCTTTCGAGCCAGGGTCTCTGTCTTTTATTTTTTCCTTAATCCAGTAAAACCATTCAGGATGCTCCAAAGCCAAATCGCTGTCTTTGCTCGCAGTCCTGAAAACAAATTCTACGACTACTTTCATTCCCAACAAATGTGCCGCTTCGACAAATGCAGAAAATTGTGTTTCGATATCTAATTCAAGAATTGGTTCGGATAAATTTTCATCAAGTTTATATGGATTTCGTATTGCATAAGGTGAACCAAGATTGCCTTTTTTGCCATCAACACCAATTGAAGTAACAGGTAACAAATAAATTGTATTAATTCCCATATAGTGAAGATATGGCAAAATGGCTATTGATTTCAAAAAGGTTCCTGTTTCACGAAAAGACTTATCATCAGTCAGAATATCCACTTGTCCGTTATTGTCATGGTCGTATGCAGTTGCATAGCGAACAAACATGTTGTAAATTATAGCATGTTTTGTCCAATCCTTATCAGGAAGCGATATTTTTTCTGTAGCTGATAATAATCGAATATTCTTTATTTTATCAAGAAAAAATTTGTAAGGATTCACTTTTTGTTTTGATTTCGTTTCATCATTCAGCCACAATGCTGGCACAAAATAATCATTTTTGTATTTGGCTTGTCGCAAATCATTTAATCTTGCTTCTAATAACGATAAGGCATTATCCATAATTGTGCTCCATGATAATTAGTTATTAAGTTTATTTACAAATCACCACCTTGTGGTCTTAATACAATTTCTTCAATCATCAATCTGTTGTTCGAAGCCAATTCCATAATTTTGATTATAGCATCGGCTACATCCTTTGGTTGCATCATTTTTGAGGCATATCTTTCTCTTTGTTTTTCTGTCCAGATTTCAGTTTCAGTAGCACCAGGAAAAACATCAATGATTTTTATGCCTTGGCTACGGACTTCTTCACGAAGTGAACGGTCCATTGCCAACACTGCGGCTTTTGATGCAGCATAGAGCGATGAACCAGTAAAAACTTTTTTTAATACAACAGAAAGTATATTGATTATAACGCCACTTTTTTGCTCAATCATTTTTGGCAGAGTTAGTTTGGTAAGTAGGAATAATCCTTTGAAATTTACATCAAACATATTATTCATATCACCTGCTGAAAGTTCAGTAAAAGGTGCGAATTTACCAATACCAGCGTCGTTGATTAAAAAGTCAATTTTCCCGATAGATAAATTAATTTTTTGAAATGTATGGTTTATTTCTTCTTCAGAACGTAAATCGAAGGGCAAGAAAAAGACTTTTGGGTATTGTACAAAGTCAGGCATTATTTTTTTTATGCTGTTAATACTTGAAGAGCTGAGGATTAATGTTGCTCCGGTAGATTTTAAATTTTCAGCGATAGCTCTTCCGATACCTTTAGAGGCACCTGTAATCCATATTACTTTGTTATTTAGAATTTCATTATTCATAATCTTTGTTTAATTTGGTTATCAATCTTTTTATTAAGTTTGTGCAAAATAAATAAAAATTTTTATATAATAATAAAATGAGTAAAAAAGAGGAAATTTTAAATAAATTATTTTCACTTCAAAGATTTGGAATAAAGCCCGGGTTGGAAAGGACAATGAATCTGTCCGAATATATTGGTAAGCCGCATAAAAAGTTTCCTTCAATACATGTGGCAGGGACAAACGGTAAGGGGTCAGTTTGTTCAATGCTGGCTTCTATATTAATGGAAGCAGGATACAGTGTCGGTCTTTATACTTCGCCTCATCTGGTGAATTTTAATGAACGTATCAAAATTAATGGCAATAATATTTCAGATGATGAAATGGTTGAATTAGCAGAAAAATTAATGCCCGGTGAAAAAAAGTGGGGATGCACTTTCTTTGAGATTACGACAGTTATGGCATTTGAGTATTTTGCAAGAAATAATGTTGATGTTGCTGTGATAGAAACCGGAATGGGGGGCAGGTTTGATTCTACTAATATATTGAATCCGATAATATCAATAATTACATCAATTGATTTTGACCATAAAGAATATCTTGGGAATACATTGGAAGAAATAGCTTATGAAAAAGCGGGTATAATTAAGGAAAACACTCCGACTGTGATTTCCAGATATAATAATTCAGTAAAAAAAGTATTTGTTGATGTTGCAAACTCAAAGAAATCTGAAATTATTGAAAGTAATGATTTTTGTGAAGTTGAGAATTGTAAATATAATCCTGATTTTTCTCAAACATTTGACATTAAAACATTGAAGGAAAGAATTGATAATGTGAATTTGCCGTTAGCTGGAAAACATCAGAAGGAAAATATAAAACAAGTCATTACAGCAACAGAAATATTAAAAAAGCATTATTCAATTTCAAGTGATAATATTACAAATGGCTTCAAAAATATTTTAGCTAACACAAAGATTGAAGGTAGAGTTCAGTTATATCAAAATGATAATTTAATAATTTTAGATACAGGTCATAATCCAGAAGCAGTAAAAAAATTGGTTGAAACTCTAAAATTGCATAGACCTGAAATTGAAAGATGGAATTTTGTTTACGGAGCAATGGAGGATAAAGATATTGAATCGATATTGGAAATCATCAAGCCGATTTGTAATGACTTAATAGTAACAAGACCAAACATAGAAAGAGCAATAGATTTGGATAAATTAGAAGGTATTGCCAAAGAATTAAGATTTCAAAAGGTGATTAAATTTAAAGATGTTGGTGATGCAATTAAATATTCGAAGGAGTTATTGCATCCTTTTGTTATATCTGGCTCATTTTATCTTGCAGGTGAAGCAATACCTGTTTTGGAAAAAATGTTAAAAGTTCATAGTTAATTTAATGAATATAAGATTTAAATTGCATAAAATAATTGGTTGGAAAATATTTTTTGATGATAAATGAGGATGTTATTATGTTAAAACCTGAAAACTACCAGATAAAGACAGCTTTAATTTCTGTGTCTGACAAAACAGGATTAATTGAGTTTGCAGAAGAATTAATTAAACTTGGTATTGTGATTTATTCAACAGGAGGAACCGCCAAGTTACTCAAGGATATAGGTCTTGATGTAAAAAGCGTAAGTGAATTAACTGGATTCCCTGAAATTATGGATGGCAGAGTGAAAACTCTTCATCCAAATGTACATGCAGGACTTTTGGCAAGATTGGATTTGGAAAGTCATGTTAATCAAATGAAAGACCTCAATATAAAATCTATTGATTTGCTTGTTGTCAATCTTTATCCTTTTGAAGAAACACTGGCTAAAGGCAGTCCACATGATGAATTAGTGGAAAATATTGATATTGGAGGACCAACAATGCTACGTTCTGCTGCAAAGAATTATCAATGGTCGGCACCTGTTGTCAATCCATCAAGATATAGTGAAATTATTCAGATGCTTAAAGATAATAATAATTGTTTATCGGAAGAGTACAGAGCTATTTTGGCAGGTGAAGTATTCGGGCATACAGCTTACTACGACTCAATTATAGCAAAGTATTTCAGAGAATATAACAACATTGAGTTCCCTGATAAACTGACTATTGGAATGACTTTGGAGCAAAAACTAAGGTATGGTGAAAATCCTCATCAGAGCTCGATGTTATATGGCAATTTCAATAGTATTTTCAAAAAACTTCACGGCAAGGAGCTTTCAAATAATAACATTATTGATATTGATGCTGCTGCAAAGCTGATATTGGAATTCGATGAGCCAACAGTGGCTATTATCAAGCATACCAATCCTTGCGGTGTTGGAACGGCACCAACATTAACGGAGGCATACAATAAAGCTTTTGCAACCGATAATGCTTCACCATTTGGAGGGATAATTGTAATGAATCGGGTTGTGGACAAGGAAACCGCAGAGACAATTCATAGCATATTTACAGAAGTACTGATTGCTCCCAAGTTCACAGACGAAGCACTGGAAATATTACAGAAAAAGAAAGACAGAAGACTTATTACTGTCAATTTCGATGATTTAAGAAATGTAATTAAGTATGATTTAAAGTCTGTTGCAGGTGGCTATCTTCTTCAAACTACAGATATGTTGCTGTATGATGAGGAGAAGATGAGGGTTGTAACAAAAAGACAACCAACTGAAGAGGAAATGAAGGCATTGATGTTTGCATGGAAGGTTACGAAACATGTTAAATCAAATGCAATCGTATATACTTCACATGACAGGACTTTGGGGATAGGAGCAGGGCAAATGTCAAGGGTTGATTCTTCAAGGATAGCCGTTGAGAAAGCTAAATTGATGGGTCTTGATTTAAAAGGTTCTGTTGTTGGTTCTGATGCATACTTTCCATTTGCTGATGGCGTTTTGTATGCAGTCGAAGCGGGGGCAACGGCTGTAATTCAACCAGGTGGTTCAGTCAGAGATGAAGAAGTTATTAAAGCCGCTGATGATAATAATATAGCTATGGTATTTACAGGATTAAGACATTTCCGTCATTAAATTTAATTTGAAATAAAAAAAACAGCGACCGGCAAACCAGTCGCTGTTTTTTTGTTTTTATCAGGAATGTTATTTCACAATAATCATTTCTCTTGTCTTACCAACACGGTACTGACTACCTTCGAGTGTTAATTCGTAGTAATATACACCGGCAGGAAGTAAACGACCTGTGTTGTCTCTACCATCCCAACTTACAAAGTAATGCCCTGCATCATGTTTTTGTCCGTTAAAGAATGTTTTCACTTCTTCTCCTAATACATTAAATACTCTAAGAGTAACTTGAGATGAGTAATTTAAAGTAAAGTTAATAGTAGTGGAATGTCTCAATGGATTCGGATAGTTTTGGAATAATTCAAAACTATTTTCCATCATTTCTTTGATTCCGGTTCCACCAACAATGATGTAATTTTCCTTAATTGTTGTGTCAATTTCAGTTCCTTTTGATACAATTAGAGTAACAGTATAAGTCCCAGAATTTTGATATGTATAAACAGGGTCTCTGTCTGAACTTGTTGCATCGTTGAAACCGAAGTACCATCTCCAGTCAGTCGGGTTTCCAGTTGACAGGTCAGTGAACTTTACGGTTAATGGAGCTTCACCTGATAATGGTTCAGCTGAAAAGTCAGCATTCAATTCAGCGGCGGTAATTACAATGTAATTGTTTTTTGTTAATGTATCACGTTTGTCAGTGTTATCAACTATTAAGGTTACATTGTAAGAGCCAGAGTTTCTGTAAAGATGAGTCGGGTCTTTTTCAACACTTGTTGCTCCATCACCGAAATCCCAATACCAAGCTGTAATTGGAGGATCACCTAATGATTGGTTAGTAAATGTTACTAACAATGGTGCTGTACCTGTAGTTGGACTTGCAGTAAATGCTGCAGTTACAGGTTGACGAACATTTATCATCTGTGAATTTTGCTTTTTATTTTGTAGTTCACCTCGATAAACTGTCAGACTTACATTGTAAACTCCTGGTGTTGTATATGTATGAACGGGATTTTGTGTTGTTCCGTCAGGGCTACCATCGCCAAATGTCCAAAGCCAAGCAGTTGGTTGACCGGTTGATTTATCTGTGAATTTAACTTTTAACGGAGCGTAACCATCAGTAACATCAGCTTCGAAATTAGCCATTAGGTCACCAATAGCTGTTATATAATCTGTTTTCATTTTCTTGGCTGAAACTACTGTATCTGTTTTTGTTGTCGAATCATTGATTGGATATGTATAGTAAATGATTCCAGTTAAGGATACAGTGAAAATACCCGGGTCATTGTAGGTATAAAGTGGTTCTTTTTCTCTTACTGTCTTACCGTCACCCATTTCCCAAAGCCATGAGAATTCTACTGAAGTTGCTGTATTGCTTGTTATTGACAATGGTAACTCAGTTGTTGAAAGGTTGCGGAAAGGTACTTCAAAAGGAACAAAACCAGAAGTAGTATCAGCTTTGAAATCAATTGAATTAACCACGACATAGAAGAATTTTCGTTCTTCGACTCTGTTGATGCCATTATAGATTTCCAAACTAACTGTGTAAGTGCCAGAATTTGTAAAGGCATGCACAGGGTTCCTGTCGGTACTGAAGCTTCCATCGTCGAAGCTCCATTTGTATTGTGTAATGGTAGTATTTTCGGCAACAGATTTATCAGTAAATGTTACTGAAAGTGGTGCAAATCCTACGGGGCATGTAGAAGAGAAATCAGGTTTCATATAGTAAACACTTACATCACTTTTGCATGTATCCATTTTCATATAATAATCCCATGCCTGACCTACCAGTTTGTAATTGCCTACATCATTTATTGTTGGTACCCAGTTGAACAGTGCAGAGTCGCCTTGAATAGTGAATGTAGCACTTGGGATATCATGGTATTGATTTTTATTAGTATCCCAAAGATAGAAATCATAAAATGTAGAGTCAAGTTTACCGAGTGTTTTATCCTGGTCAACTGCCTTCATGGAAGTTAATATGGATTGGTTCTTGAAGACATTGATGTTATAAGCGGCACCGAATTCTTTTGTTAAGTTCGGAAGTAAATTATTATCTGTTATATAAATTGGTATCTTCCAAATCCACGGGACCACATCATCTGTCGGGTCAGTACTTGAGACTTCTAGTTCAAGATAAGTTAAGCCATTGAAACTTGGAGTCGGTGTTCCTTG
>RCNQ01000269.1 GCA_003731675.1 Bacteroidetes/Chlorobi group bacterium ChocPot_Mid | reverse complement strand
AAATCCGGTTATCTCGTTGCCTGAGATTATATTGTTGTTACATGTCAATGTATCAAGATTGTATAGTGTATTGCCACCGGAAATATCTTTTGGTGCAACTGTTCTTAATACGATTGCGGCACTGTAACCTGTTGAACTTAAGTAGTTGTCTGTCATATAATCTACCAAAGAACCAGAGGTTCTCAAGTGTGGTAAGAATACATGTGGTGTAAGACTTGTTCCTGCGGCATTCTTATAACTGTTTTCGAACATACAGTTCTTTATCTGGTTGTTCGATGAACCTTGCTTCATGTAAACTACATTGTGGAAATACTGATTAACATTCCTTCTTGTAACCAAAACAAATCTGATTGATTTGTTGTAACCACCATCCCAAATCATATAGCCGAGTGATTTTGAATATTTGTTCTTTGCACTTGGTGGAGCTGTTTTAACAATAGCTTGAGGCTGGTCTGGGTCATAATTTTGACCGAATAAGATACCATAGCCACTACCTGTCAATACATTGATTGTCACTCCACTGTTGTTACCGCCACGCTCAACTGCTCTTGAATCTGACGGAATAAATGATACAGTAGCATCTGGTCCGATACCGGGGATGTATGCTGACAAATCAAGAGCAGGAATATCTGTTCTCAATGTATCACCAATTGTGTAATTGCGGTCAGTGAGCAAGAATCTTACATGACCTGCAACACCTTTTCTGTATAAGTCATCAACAGCATCTCTGATGGTTGCATAAGTTTGTCCCTGACCTACAGTATAATTACCAACTAATCCACCTGTTGCAGTGAAATTAGTACAAGCAATTTTCATAGAAGCCGGGTTGTTGTCATAAGCCGAAACTACTCTTGCACAAATTTGATATTCTCCTGGAAGTTGTGCATCGAATTGTTTTTTAGCTGTTACATTAGTTGTATCATAACCGACACCTGCTGAAAGAACAGCGTTAATAACTGTATCTCTGTAAACCACCTGTTGTGTTGGAACGTATTTGATTTCAAAGAATACGGAGTCAAAGTCGAGGTCGTTAACACCCTGGTTAGTGAATCTTGCGATTGGAGCCATAGGTCTTTTGACTGTTACTGGATTGTTTGCATCAGGAGAAACAATTCTAACTGCTTTTAAGTCAACTTCTTTAACTATACCGAATTCATAAGGTCCATCACCCGGACGAGGTATAATATTACTTGCAGGGTCTTGGTCTGTTGCACTTAACAATGTAGCCCAAGCTCTTATTTCATAAGTACCTGTCAATTGTGTCGGGAAGAATCCCGGTGGCAATGTTACGATAACTGATTTACCTGCTTGAAGTGGCTCAGTAACATTTTGCCAATGAACGTATAAAGTATCTGGACTCTTGCTAACCATAACTCCATCTTTCCAGATTGTGCAGAATACTTCAAATTCAGTTATATCGTTGTAACCAAAGTTGAATACTTCCATCTGGATTGGCAATGTTGCTAATGGATATCTTTTGTCTGTTTTTCTTCTCGGTGAATATACAAATAAAGCCAAGTCGTTGTTAAAAGCAATGTTGAATCTTTGTTGCTTATAATCAAAATAACCTAACTGGTCAATGTATAATGTTGCAGCAGTATAATATTGACCTACACCAAAGCTACTTTGGTTTGTCTGAAGGTCAAGTGTTCCGCCTGAACCGTAACAAACACCAGTTCCGAAAGCATTTGTGAAGTTGTATCTTGCTGAGTCGCCGATAATGTTACCCGGGTCAACATCAATTGAGCCATTAGTGTGTTTTGCCTGATAAATGTTTGGACCTGTTTCTGTAGGACCGTAAATTCTGTAACGGAATTTAATTGCAGGCATGCCTGATTCTCTCTTGTAAAATACTGCAGGATGGTCAGCACCTGTGTAAATAGAACCTTTAAGGAGAACTACACCTTGCATAGGAATAACATTTTTCAATTCAGGATTTTTCTTACCGAATGTGAATCTAATTCCTTGTTGTGCCCAGTTAGTGTTAACAACTGCGGCAGAACGAATTGTCGGATAGTTCAAAAATACGTTTGGACCTTTTAGGTTTACACCTGCGGCAGTCCTGTAACCTGCATCCCAAGTGCTGTTTCCACCTGTCCCAGGAGGATAAACAGAAATATAATTTGTTCCACCACTTGTTGTATAGTTACCATCCCAACCACTAAGGAATATGTATGGTAAGTAATACCAATAACCGTAAGTTGCACCATAGTTCATATACCAATCGTATCCGCAAGCTACTTTGCCATAGTGGTAAACAATTGTTCCGTTTTCATGCAATTGAATCTGAACATCAATGGGGTTTGTTGAGTTCCATTGATATACGTTGTTATACCATTCGAAAATTGCTATACGGTTAGGTGAGCTACCTTCGAACTTGTATCCAACCCTACCAGTTGTTGTGTATGCATATCCATATAAAAATGCACCCCAAGCGTATAAGTAATTCTTGGAATAATATGAATGTCCATAGTACAAGTCATAAAAGTAATATGGATAAGAATACATATTTCCAGGTCTGTAAGGCATAAACATTAAATTTGCGTTACCACCCTGATAAACAGTTGTGAATGGATTTTGGTCGTAACAAAATGTAAATGGTAAAGTTACTGACCAATAAGAATAATAATAACTGCTAGTATTAGTGTAGTTAAACGAAGTTGACCTTGTACTATACGTTGCAACGTCCTGACTAAATGCATAATCCATTAGAATAGGACCTGTACAAGTACCAGGGTCAGACTGCGCCTGTCCACTATAAACTGTAAATGAGAAAACGGCTAATGCTGTAAGCAAAAGTCGTCTGAGTAATTTGTTGTTCATAAATACTCCCTAATATTGTGAGTGAAATGTTAATTTAAAAAAAAATTTCAATTTTCAATTTTTAATCTGTTCAATTTATTATTAATTGTTATATCGAACAGAAACAAATATAACAAAATGTTATGAAATAGCATTAAAAAATATTTCAACTTTTTTCCCGTAAACGCATAATTTTTTACGATGAACGACATATTTTCAAAGATTTTCGACAAATCGCTAATTAAATACAATGTAATGACACATAAAATGAAAAATCGTCTCAAAAAAAATGAGCAATTTTGAAAATTAGTCCTTATTACTACAAGCAAGTAGTATAAACAACTACATATTCAACTTCTATGTTGATTGATAATTAATATTAATTCATTTTTTGATATTTTTAAGCAAGTTTTATTTTTCGATTTTTTCGATTCCAGTGATGCCTTTTACAGAAAGAATTTTTGTAAAGATGATGTTAACAGGTAAAGCAGAATTAGTTTTAATATGAAAAATAGCTTCGAATTCGTATCCTGAACTGAAGAGAAAGATTCTTTGAATGTTATCGAGACCAATTTCTTTTCTGATGTCTTCGATTAAACCTTTCCGGTTAGTAGCAAAAATTTTGAGTTTAATAATTTTTTCGGATTCTGAAGATTTTTCGGTTACGTTTTTTTCAAGAGTTGAAAAGTATTTGTGAAGTTTTACAACTGCTTTGTTTGTAATGACGAAATTTTGCCACTGTGGGTCGGGATTAGTATTCGGTGAGGTAATTAATTCGATTTTATCGTGATTTTTTAGTTCATAATCCAAAGATTTTACGTTCCCATTAACTTTTGCAGATATTAATTTCATAGCAATTTTTTGGGAGACAGCAAAGGCAAGGTCAATAATGCAAGAGCCATCGGGAAGGATATAGGAATCTCCGTCTTTAATATGAACAACAATATCGTTGCCGTATAGATTGACTTTGATGGAACCCCATATTTTCTGGATAGCGTCTTCATCACCTGATTTGATAATTTCTTGCATCCAGTCAACCCATTCTTTGACATCTTGTTCATCCAAAGAAAGTGGTTTTGCTTGTCTGGTTAACTGCCCTGTAGCAACAATACCTTTATCAACAATGTAATCCATATCCTTTGTACGAATTATTACTTCGATTAATTTCCTGTTAGGACCGAGATGAGTGGAATGCAAAGCTCGGTAAAGATTTATTTTTGGTCGTGAGATGTAATCGTCCAAAGAGCTGACAGGACCGAAGATATTTGCGATGATGCCGTAAGCTCTGTAAGCTTCGGAGTAATCATTTGTCATAAGTACAATGACCATAGAGTAAAAGTTGTCAATTTCATCGAGGGATTTTCCCTGCCGAAGCATAGTGTAGATTTCGTAAACGTGTTTATGCTCCATAGTTAGAGTATGTGGTATATTTCTTTCTGTTAATTTGCTATTGATTGTTACAAGAAAGTTTTTGATGAAACCAAGGAAAACATTCCTTTTTTCGATAAGTGCAGAATGAATATTGTTGAAAGTCTGCTTGTCAATAAAGTAAAGTGAGAGGTCTTCGAGTTGTTTTTTTACTTTAGTTAAGCCGAGTCGCTGGGCAAATGGAGTATAGAAGTTCAAGGTTTCTTCAGCAATAGCTTTTTGTTTTGTTTCATTTAGGTAAAATAAAGTTTTCATATTGTCAAGTCTGTCGGCGAGTTTGATAAGAATAACCCTGACATCTTTTATAAGAGCAAGAAAGAGTTTACCATAAGTAGCTGTTTTGTCCATTGTACGGGTCATAGTACCTCTGATTTTTGTAACAGCATCAACAATTCCAAGGATTTCGTCGCCAAATTTTTCCTTTATTGTATCATTAGTGACACCTTCAACATCTTCGATAGTATCGTGAAGTAGTGCTGCAATGATGCTTTGAGTATCTCTGACGGAGAAATCATTAATAAGAGAAACAGCTACTTTCAGTGGATGAGTATAGTATGGTTCACCGGATTTTCTAACGATATTTTTGTGGCTATCAACACAAAAGTAGAAAGCTTTTGTAATAAGGTTAATGTCACAAGATTGACAATATTTGTTGCAAAGCGAGAGCAAATATGATAAATCATCTAAAAGATTTTTACCGAAAGGATTTTGTTTTTCCAACGGGATATCGTAAATAGGTTCTATGATAATTTTATTTTCCGGCATTTAATTATTAAAAATTTATTTTATTCAATGATTAATGAATTTTATTTTTTTCAAAATTATCCTTAATTTGAGAAATAAAAAAGTTTGCTCAATTATTTTTATTTAAGGGGAAAATGGACAGACGCGGAATATTGAAAGCGGGGATTATAGGATTGGCACTTACAGCTATTCCAAATAAGTTAATTACACAGACAAAGAATAAGTTAATAAAGCCGAAAGTGTTAAATCAGGGGGATAAGGTAGGGATAATAGCCCCGGCAACATCGGTAAGTGACCCATCGGATATTCAGAAGGCAACACAGGTTTTGGATTATTTTAATTTGAAATACAAGTTTGGCGATTATGTTTTCGGGGGTGAAGGTTATAAAAGCAGGAGTGTAAGTCAAAGGATAGAAGATTTGCATAAGATGTTTTCTGATGAGGAGATAAAAGCAATTTTCTGTTTGCGTGGTGGTTATGGTTCACCACAATTACTGGATAAGATTGATTACAATCTGATAAAGAAAAATCCGAAGATTTTTTTGGGGTATAGTGATATAACCGCAATGCATTTAGCAATCACAAAGATGAGCGGTATTGTAACTTTTCACGGACCGGTAATGATGTCAGCATTTTCGAATTATACTGTGGAATATTTCAGAAGGGCATTATTTTCAACCGAGCCAATAGGTGAGATATCAAATCCAATGGTTATGAATGGTATAAGGGTAGCTTATCCATACAGGACAATTTACTCTGGGGTAGCAAAAGGAGGGCTGACAGGTGGTAATTTGTCAATGATTTGTTCTTTAATGGGAACACCTTATGAGATAGAAACCAAAGGTAAGATTTTATTCATTGAGGATGTAGGAGAGGAACCTTTCAGAATTGACAGGATGTTGACACAATTGAATTTATCGGGAAAGTTAAGTCAGACAAATGGAATAGTATTCGGCAGATGCAATGACTGTGACAAGAATTCGAATGTATGGGATTACAGTTTGAATGAAGTATTAGACCAGCAGTTAAAAGATTTGAAAATTCCGGTTGTTTACGGACTATTAATTGGACATACTGCAGAACAGGTGACTATCCCTTATGAAGTGGAAGCAACTTTGGATGCAGACAACGGGAAGCTAATAATAAATGAATCAGCTTGTGAATGAAGTACTGAAATTTGAAAAAATATTAAAATAATTAATAAGAAATTTATTAAATTAAATGTTTAAATGAAGTTAAAATAGAAAATTTAGAGAATGAAAAAGATACTTGTTATTGATGATGCTGATTTTATATTAGAAAGTACATCTATTCTTTTGAAGTTTGAAGGTTACGAGGTAATAACTGCACAGGACGGAGAAGAGGGTGTGAGATTGGCATTTGAGCATAAACCAGATATGATATTATGTGATATATCAATGCCTAAGCTTGACGGATACGGAGTATTGAAGGCAATCAAGGAAGACAAATATTTATCAACAGTGCCTTTTTTATTTTTGACAGCATTTGCTGAGAAAATTAATATCAGGACTGGAATGTCCAAAGGAGCTGATGATTACATAGTAAAGCCATTTACGAGAGATGACCTTATAACAGCAATTGAGTCTCAGAAGAAGAAGTACAATATAATAGAGCAAAGAGTTCAGAAACAAGTAAATCAGGTTGGTAAAAATATAACTTATGCAATGCCACATGAATTTAGGACAGCTTTAAATGAGGTAATAGGTTCAGCAAAATTTTTATTATCCGGAGCAGGAACAATAAGCGATGAAGAGATACGGGAAACAGCAGAGGATATAGTATATTCAGCAAACAGGTTGTTAAAAATAACCGAGAACTTTTTGATTTATGTCAGTATCGAATCATTTGTTTCGAGTAACGAGCGAAAGAAAATGCTGAGGGAGTGCGTAACCGAAGAGCCAAGGGGAATATTAAAGGACATGGCAAATGTAACATCATACAGATATAATCGTCCGAGTGATTTGGTGATAGACATTCTTGATACATACGAGGATGAGCCACAGAAGGATAAAGTACCAATAGAGATATCGTCTGAGAGTTTTTCGAAATTGATAGGAGAGCTTTTGGATAATTCATTCAGATTTTCACAAACCGGTCAGAAAGTTTATGTGAGTTACAGCAAAGATGAGGATTTTTTTATAGTTACAATTAAAGATGAGGGTAGGGGGATGACAGCAGAGCAGATAAGAGAAATATCTGCTTTAACACAGTTTGACAGGGCTTTGTATGAACAGCAGGGCGTCGGCTTGGGATTGGTTGTCGCAAAGAGGATTGTAGAAGTGCACGATGGGGTTTTTGAGATAAATGGAAGTGAAAATCAAGGGGTTAGTATAAGATTCTCTTTGCCATTGCATAAAGTATAGGTTTTTGTGAGATGAAAAGATTGATGTTAAGATTTCTGAAAGTGTCATATCTTAAATATTTGATATTATGCTTTTTATTCAGTTTAATGTTTCTCGCAAGAATCAATGCCTGTGAGATACATTTTTCAATTATAAAGGGTGAAAAAACAAAATACAGCAAGGGAGATGAATTAATTGTTAAAATTACAGTTTTACTTACTCACAGGAATTGCCCTGAAGGAATCGAAAGCACAAAATTCGACACAAAGGGTTTGACAATTTCTCAA
>RCNQ01000268.1 GCA_003731675.1 Bacteroidetes/Chlorobi group bacterium ChocPot_Mid | reverse complement strand
AATGCTATTGTAAAAGCATACGGCGATAAAGCATTCAAGGCGTTTTATTCTCTTGAGGAACTAAGACCTTTCAGCATTGTCCAAATTGACCAGATTTGCGATATGTACAGCAATAACTGGCTTTCACCACAAATAATCGTCAGCAAATTGAGTAACAGCGACAAGCAGACTTTGGCGAAAAACGTTGCCGAATATATTGAGTCCTTCAACGACCAGGATAAAGAGAAATATATTATCTCAAGAATTGTTAACTGGTGCAAGGCAGATATGCAATTTACGTTCATTAATAATAATTTGGGAATTTATCAGGAAAATATTGTCCAGGCACTTAATAATGTGAATAAGACAAATCAGTTCTTTCTTGTGTATGACGTAAAGGCAGACGGCAGTAGTCAGGATAAAACACAAATAGATGAATTCACTTACTATCAAACACTGAATTTAATAAGCACAATGAAGGCATCAGACCAGTTGAAGTTTTACGGAGATATATTTTATCAGCTTGCTTCTTTATCAGAAAAGTAAATTTACTTTAGGAATTATCTTAAAATCGGACTTTCACGCTTCTCGATTTTCAAATCCTGAAGTTGTGGTGCTTTTATCCCAAAACGCAAGTAAAAACCTGCATTGTAACCAACAGGCCACCACTGAAACGTCAAGTTCCAGCAGTGCATATCCTTGTTAATTTCGAAAGATGGAGCAAGTAATTCTTTGTTTATAAAATCATATTGAGCATTTCCACGTAAAGACCATGTGCTCGTCAGGTTGAACGAAAAACTCGTTGTCAAATTTACTCTTCTTGTAATCTTATGTTGCAAAGGTTCGGAATAATCAAGAGTCAGCCCAACAGTCATATTCCATGGAATTGTAATCGGAGACCATCCAGGACTTTTATCACCAAATAGATCAAAAAACGACTCTTCGTAATCATACCTTTGCTTAAACCTCTCACCAAGACCAGTTGAATTTGTGCTGTCTGCTTTTTGATTTTGCTGTGTATCTTGTCCAAAAGAAGTGTTTACATTAACCCCTTTTGATGAGAAAGAAGTTGAAAACTGCATACTGAAATTCGTCATGCGAAGCAATCCCTTTCCATTTTCAAGCAATGTCTTATTAATTCTTGTTCTTGGTCCTGAATAATCCTGTGTTGTTTTGTTCCATTGATTTGCTTCGTCGTACAAAGTAAAATTAGCATTAGCCGACATATTCACATCACTCAAAGCAGGAATTCTAAACTGCATCGCAATATCACTCCCTTTAAGTGAGTCCTTCGTCATATCATAGCTACCATTTAAAGTCCAGCGAAAAAACTCAGAATTTTTATCAGGGATTGTATCGCCCTGTGCAATTTTTGCTTCAAAGCTATTCAATATGCTCCACCTTAGTGATTGAGATTCCCTGCTCGAAGCAATTCCGCCACCATCGGCAGAAAAACGTGAATATTTCACAGTTGTACTATCCTTTGAGTTGAAATATGTCCCGTAGAAATTGTAATCCGGAGTTGACAAATCAGGAGAAAATGCATAGCCCACCGATGGTTGAAAAGTATGCCTTACAGCATTTACTCCAAATAATTTCGGGGTAATTATTCCAAAAAGTCTTGTTGAGAAATCAACTCCTGTACTGTAATTGTATTCTGTAAAAAATCCGTTTTGGAAACTATCAACGACAGTGGAATCAGACGGATTATAAGTTCTGACCAATCTTCTGAAATAATTATTTGCCCCGAATGAAAAATACGGAGTAATATTAATATACCCCAGCTTTGGAGAAATAGAAATCGAAGGATTGTGAGTAATAGATGAACGATAATTCCATTTATAGCTTGAATCCTTTTGCATAATATTTTCCTGATAATAGTTGCCTGAACCGGAATAGGAAAATGATAAATCCCTTATCCAGTCTGGTAGCCAAGTGCCGGCAGGAATTAGGGATTTCAATGGCTGTAACTGAGGAAAGCTGTAATTTAGTCTTGCTGTATTTTCCCTCCATTCTTCTGAACGAATATTTTGTTCACGGTTATACCCAAGCGATACAGAAGAGCCATTATCAAAAGATTTTGAATATGAAGCATTTGACGTAACATTTTGAGTTAAACGGTTCTGGTAACTTTTAAAATCCGTCTTTATGTTGTAATCCTGAGACATATAACTTAAGTTGGCAACAATCCTTGACTGAGGATTCAGTGTATGGTTATGTCTGAAGGATATTTTGTAATTTTTTGTGTAATCTTCATCAGGGTCGTACCTTGTTTTTCCATATTCAAGATTCATTCCGCCATCGAAAACATCGAGAAGTTTCCAACGCGTTGCATTTTTTAAAGTAAAACCACCTTTTGAAAAATAATCAATATTAAATTGAGTATCATAGTAATCACTTAACGCGAGATAGACACCCAAATCCTGCAAAACAACGCCCCTGTTGTTCGAGAAAAAGAAAGATGGTATCATAAGACCGGATTGCCTTCCGCTTTTGTTAGGAAAAAATAAACCAAAAGGCACCATAAATATTGGTAAGTCTTCTACATAAAAAATCAACGGGTCAAGAAATATCCTATCGCTGGCTATTACTTTCATTTCAGGAGAACCAAAGTAAAAATGAGGATGCGGAGCGTCGCATGTTGTGTAGCAACCATTTTGAACAAATAATTCACTTCCTGATATTCTTTTGATTTTAGAACCGAAATAATATCCTTCAGAAACCTGTGTTTCCCCAAGCGAAATTGTGCCTTGCTGTGTTTTGAAATTGTAGATTATCTTTTCTCCCACATAAGATTCACCTTTATCAGTAAATTTCGGGAATCCGATAATTTTTTTATTTGAATCCTTAACACCGGTAGCTGTTAAAACAGAAGTGTTAAAATCAATTACCTGAATTTCAGCGGCAAGATGTTGCACTTTATAATCCAATTCGGATTCGCCTCTCAAATACATTTGTTTATTCCGAAGATTGAATTTTACTGAATCCTTTGCCTTGTAAACAACGACTGAATCAATATCGGTATTCTTCCCAGGTTTATAAGTGATAGTAGAAGATGATTTTGTTAAAGTTGAGGAGCTTTCGACTAAAAAAGGATTATAATTCTTCAAAGAGTCAGTCTGGAAATTAACTTTATCCTTAATCTTCTGCTGAGCATTGACAAAATATGTGAATGCTAACAAACAAAAAGATAATATTAAAATCCTTTTTACCATTAAATAAAAAACGTTTTAATTACCATCCAATTTTATTCTGTCAATGTTAGCCGGTATTGAAAATGAAAATGGCTTTTCAAACACAGGATTTATCTTCAGCTCTGTAATTTCTAATGTAAGATTAACATCAAGTTCAGGGAATTTATATAGTTGTTTTTGGGAAAAGTCTATGCCATTATTTTTTGTATAATTCATATAAAATACGTGCAGTATCAAAGTCCCGTCAGCGTCTTTTCTCTGGTATTGTGTAATAACCTTATTTGATTTGGAAAGAACTGCAAACTCAATATATTTCGGATTTTTAGAGTTCTTAAATAATATTTCATCGTCATTAAGATTCTTTTCAAAAACAAAATCTTGTGGTTCGCCTGGTGTTTCACAACGAATAAGACGGATAAAATCTTCATAAGACAAGGGCAGAAAAACTGCTGTTCTCATATTCTCAGGAGTGGGTTTTCCTTCAAGCACCTGATTAGTCATAATATTATAGAACAGGACGTAATCTTTTGTCGCATAGAGTTTGCCAAAGGGTATTCCGAAAGGTCCAGACAAATTCATTGATATTGAATCCATTTGAGCGAGCATCATATTCGCAGATGCCATCATTGATTGGTCTTTCATTGACGCTGATATGCTCGATTTTACGGACAGGTCTTTGAACTTGGTATTTCTTTGAGGAAAAGTAATATTATTAACATTTGTATCAACTGTTTGCTTTACAGTTGAGCAGGAGATTAAAACAATGCCTATGATTAATAGTGAAATAGTAGTTTTCATAAATTATTGTTGATTTACCAAAATATCTTCTTCCTTTAATGGAATCTTTTTAACATTTTCACGCATAAAAAACAATCCGCCAACAATCACTTGAATAAGATAATTAACACCATGCGTCAAAGTCGCATAAGCCAATGCCTCTTCAGACCTCAGACCATAAAAGAGTATCATCGAATCTCGTATCAATACATGATAAACTCCAAAAGCCCCAGGTGTAGGTGCGATGGTTACACCAATACCTGATATAACAATCAACAAAATAGCATCCCAAAAGTCAAGACTGGCAGTAGTATGTAAATTGAATGAAAAAAACATAAGGTACATCGGCACTGTATAGCAAAACCAAATTAAAACTGACTCCAAACCCAATTGAAAATACTTAGAAGGTGACTTAATAATTGCAAAACCTTTCAAGAATTTCTCAAATAAATCACTTATTCTATTATAAAATTTGATTGAGATTGGTTTCAATATTATTCTTATCAGAAATCTGAAAACCGGTGGATAAAAGCTCACAATTCCAACAAAAATTATAAGCAAAGCAATAGTGATTATCTTATTAACATCAATTTCTGTGAATGCACTTATTACCTGATTGCTTAAAAATAAAAAAACAAAAGCAAACAGCATCATCAAAGTTATTACATCAATTACCCTTTCAACAATAATAGTCGCAAATGTACTTGTAAACGAAACTTTTTCCCTACGTGCAATAACAAAAGGTCGAATAAACTCGCCACCACGTGGCAATACACAATTAAAAGCATAACCAATCATAACAGCAGAAAACAAATTCCATGTGGATGTAGATTTTATCTTCAATGCAGGCTCCAACATGGTCTTCCATCGCATTGCTCTAATCCAGTGAGAAAGCAATATTACAGGCACCGAAAGAATTACCCACAAATAATTCGCATTCACAATTATTCGCCATAATTCCTTGAAATCTATATCCCGTGTTGCATACCAAACTGAAACAACAATTAAAATTGCCGATATGCCAAACCTGAGAATCTTTTTTGTGTTCTCACTCATTAAAAAAATAAAATTCAATTATTGCTTAAACTTAAACCTCAAAGACGCTACTTATAACCTCCTATTTCATTACAATTTCTCAAAATCAAAAATTAAATAAGAAAATTACTCTTCTGCTTTCGCCTTAAATATATGCCAAACCATATAAACCATCAACAAAGAGAACATTACTATAGACAATACCTCAGCACCCCAAGTCTCAGGCCAAGTCGCCATCCTAATATCTGATATATTCATGCTTTTCAATGTAAATTTCAACAAAGCTCCAAGCACTCCGAATATCGCTGCTCCTGCAATAAATCCAGAAGCTATTAACGTACCCCTCTGGTCTCTTGCTTTTACCAAAGCTTCGTCTTTACTGCTTTTCTTAATGAAATAAGAAATAATTCCACCTAAAAGCAATGGCGAGTTCAACTCCAATGGCAAATACATACCCAAAGCAAAAGCCAGTGGTGAGATTCCCAACCAATTGACTAAAATCGCAATCACAGCTCCTACAATGTAAAGCATCCAATTTACGTGGGCTCCTGGCGACATCAATGGTTGAATCACTGCCGCCATAGCATTTGCCTGTGGTGCTATCATCGGGTCAGGAGTCAAATCCGTTTTAACAAATCCATAAGTATCATTTAATATATAAATAACCAATCCGACTGTAGCCGCAGAAACCAATGTCCCCAAAAACTTCCAACTTTGCTGTTTCACTGGTGTTGAACCTAACCAATAACCAATTTTTAAATCAGTAATAAACCCTCCTGACATTGAAAGAGCAGTACAGACTACTCCACCAATCACAATAGCGGCTAACATTCCAGATTCTCCCTGCAATCCGACACTTGTTAAAATAAAGGAGGACAAAATCAAAGTCATTAAAGTCATTCCCGAAACCGGATTTGTTCCAACTATCGCTATTGCATTTGCGGCAACAGAGGTAAACAAAAATGCAATTATGAAAACTGTCAGAAATGCTACAATCGCCTGCCATGCGGTAATATTCAAACCAGTCAGAAAGAAAATAAATATCGCAATAGCAGTTAACAATATCAAAAACACATTGAAGGTAATCTTAATATCCTTGTCAGTTCGCAATTGGTCATCTGATTTGCCTTTTTTTCCTCCAAAGATACTGCCGAAAGCCAGAGCAAATGCACCACCAATTATCTTCGAAGATTTTATTATTCCAATTATTCCCGCCATTGCAATCCCACCGATGCCAATATGCCTTACGTAATTCCTGAAAAT
>RCNQ01000267.1 GCA_003731675.1 Bacteroidetes/Chlorobi group bacterium ChocPot_Mid | reverse complement strand
CAATATAATTAACAAAATATTTCTTTCATCACTCGTTGTTGGAATTATCTTATGGCTCGGAGGAACAGTTGCCCGAAATGCAATTGCTTTCGATATTTTCGTTCCCGGAACCGAACTTACCCTAAAAAACTGGTACACTGAAGAAATGAGATTAACTACTGTCTCTCTATTCAGAATAGCTGGCTTTTACACAATAATCGGTTTCTGTATGACCTTTGTTTCTGCAATCTTCCTGTTCTTTACGTATCGCAAAGAATTCAAATTCAAAGGTTGGCTTATGATGTCATTCATCTTATTCTTCCTTGCTTCTCCTATTGAATTTTACTTAATGTATTACGACATAAAAATCATTCTCGCTTTCAACAATATGCTGATTAAAAGCTTCAACGACAGCATTATTACAGACTATTTCATTGCAAGGTATTCAAAGCTTACTATACCTGCTACTTTATCATTCCTTGCTACTTTTACTGCTGTTTTGCTTGTAATTTGGCAACCATTGAATAAAAAGAAAATTTTCGATAACGAAAAAAAAGATAATTTAAGTTAACTGTTTCACAATTTTGGGTAATCAATGAAACTTAATGAAGTTTATGACGAAATGTTAGACATTGCAAAAAAAATCGGTGTTACCGTCAGAAAAGAAAACGGGAAATTCAAAGGCGGTAACTGCACTATAAATAATGAGGAAGTCATTTTAATTAACAACTCTATTCCTCTCGAAACCAGAACAAGCATCCTTGCAAAATGCCTTACTAATTACAGCATTAACAACATCTTTATGAAACCAGCTGTTAGGGATTACATTGAACAGGAGCAATACAAACGTGAAAAATCTAATAACGATGATTTTCAGCTAATTATTGATAATTAAAAATAAATAACATTTAGATTTTTATTGAAATTATTATTTCAAATTTCTAATTCCAAAATAATTTGCCAATTTCAATAAAATCACTTAAATTTGTAATCTTATTTTGGACTCAAAAGAGGAAAAAGGATATCAAGGGGGCCCATAGCTCAGTTTGGGAGAGCGCTTGAATGGCATTCAAGAGGTCAGGAGTTCGATCCTCCTTGGGTCCACGGCTTTAGAAGATAGAAGATAGAAAAAAAAGAAGTGGTGAAGGGGTCGTAGCTCAGCTTGGTTAGAGCGCCAGTCTGTCACACTGGAGGCCGCGAGTTCGATCCTCGTCGGCCCCGCAAAAGAAAGGGAGTTTTTTGCTTCCTTTTTTTTTTCAATAAACTTTCACTCAATTCCTCAAATCAACAATCCCATTAAATGTCAGATAATCCTCAACCTTAATCTTGTATTTATACTCTTTGGCTTCCAGATTTTTAAATTCAAATGTAAACTCATACCAGCAAATACAATCGCAAGGGTCATTACTTGCTTCTTTCAGCTCTATTTCAATTTCATCGGTTAGTACTTTTGTGTCGTATTGATACAATATACAACATGTCGCATGGAATCCAACGTAGATGAACAGATGACCATCTCTCGTGAAATAATATGTTGTATCCTTATTTTCGGTTTCAATATTTCCTCCGGGTGGCAAACCATTTGCACAACCTCCCCTGTCAACTTTTACAAAATAAGTATTTTGCGGGATTGACATCTCTGAACCACATGAAAAAATAAAAAATAATAGCACAGCAATCAAAAAGTAAAATATCTTATTCATAATCATTCTCCGACTGTTAATTAATTCAATATTAAATTACTATAAATTAATGAAATATAAAAAAATATTATTTCAAAAACTCTTTGGAACAAGTCCTATTTTCTTTATTTTTGAACTTCTGAAATTGACAATATTTATAATTTATTTTTAAGGAGTTGAAATGAGAATTTTAGTATCTGACGGGATTGATAAAGTCGGTGAGGACATTTTACGAAATGCCGGTCACGATGTGGTATTGCAAAAGTACACACCCGAAGAATTATTAACTAATATCAAAAACTTTGATGCCATCATGGTTCGTTCGGCAACAAAAGTAACAAAAGAAGTTATTGATGCTGGTCACTTAAAAGTAATAGCCCGTGGAGGTGTAGGACTTGACAATATTGACGTTGCTTATGCAAAAGAAAAAGGCATTGCTGTTTTGAATACCCCAGGTGCATCTTCGATTTCTGTCGCTGAATTGGCAATTGCCCACATGCTTTCTGTATGCCGTTTCTTGCATAGAAGTAAAATGGAAATGGTCGCTGGCAAATGGCCCAAAAAAGATTATGCACACGGAATTGAACTTACAGGCAAAACTTTAGGATTGTTAGGTATTGGTGCTATTGGTAAGGAAACTGCAAAAAGAGCTATCGGTCTTGGAATGAAAGTTATTGCTTTCGACCCTTATGTCAAAGAAGTAGATTTGGATGTTAAACTTGTTTCTAAAGATGAATTGTTAGCTCATTCTGATTTCATTAGTTTACACATGCCTTTCATCAAATCCGAAGGTCCTGCTCTTGCAGAAGCTGAATTTGCCAAGATGAAAAAAGGTGTTATCTTAGTCAATTGTGCAAGAGGTGGAACAGTTAAAGAATCAGCTTTACTCGATGCCTTGAATAACGGTATAGTTGCTCGTGCAGCAATTGATGTATTTGAAAATGAGCCACCAACAGAAGCTCAAAAAGCATTAATCGAGCATCCAAACGTTTCTGTTACTCCACACATTGGAGCATCTACTGACGAAGCTCAAATTAGAGTTAGTGAAGAGATTGCACAAAAAGTTGTTGATGCATTGAAATAATTTTTTTTATTTTATTTTAGGGACACAACCAAATGTGTCCCTTTATTTATTCAATTTTATTATGAGGAAAAACAATGGCAATATTTAGACCGTTTAAAGCTTTTAGACCTAAACCAGAGTATGCCGCTGATATAGCCGCAAAACCCTACGATGTATTAAACTCAGATGAAGCAAGAGAAGAAGTCAAAGGTAAACCTCTCTCTTTCTTGCACGTCGGAAAACCAGAAATTGACTTAGACCCTTCAATTGACCACTATGACCCAAAGGTTTATCAAAAGGGAAAAGAAAACCTACAAAAACTGATTAATGAAGGATACTTAGTCGAAGACCCTGAACCTTATCTTTACGTTTACGCACAAACTATGGACGGCAGAACTCAATACGGACTCGTAGGTTGTGCTTCAGTTAATGACTATTGGAACGATGTAATTAAAAAACACGAAAAAACACGTAAAGTAAAAGAAGAAGACCGTTGCAACCATGTAAGAGTTACAAATGCTCATTCAGGTCCAATATTCTTAACCTATCGCGATATTGATGAAATCAATAAAATCATCTCAAATATTACAAAAGATAAACCTGAAAATGACCATATCGCCGAAGATGGTATTCGCCATCAATCCTGGGTTATTAAAGATAAAACCTTGATAAGCAAAATTCAGGATATCTTAGCAAAAGTTGATTATTTCTATGTTGCTGATGGACACCATCGCAGTGCAGCTGCTGCTATTGTAGGTCGTGAAAGACAAAAAGCTAGTCCAAATCATAAAGGCGACGAAGAATACAATTTCTTCCTTGCTGTACTATTCCCTGGTTCACATCTGCATATAATGGATTACAATCGGGTAGTGAAAGACCTCAATGGATTAAGCAAAGATGAATTTTTAACTAAACTCTCTAAGTTATTTACTATTACTGAAAAATCAGGACAATTCAAACCCGATAAAAAAGGTGATATCGGAATGTATCTCGATGGAAAATGGTACCAGCTCTCAGCTAATCCTGAATTGCTTAAAAATCCTGACCCTGTTGAAAGCCTTGATGTAGCCATTCTTCAAAGAGAAGTACTATCCCCGATTCTCGGTATTGATGACCCTCGCACAAGCGAACGAATTGACTTTATCGGTGGCATCCGTGGTCTCGGTGAACTTGAAAAAAGAGTTAATTCAGGTGAAATGAAAGTAGCTTTTGCAATGCACCCAACTTCAGTCAATGAATTGATGTCAATTGCTGATGCTGGTAAAATTATGCCACCAAAATCAACTTGGTTCGAACCAAAGCTAAGAGATGGTCTATTTGTTCATTTTTTAGATTAAATTTAATAAATAATTTGGAAGAAATATTACAGGGCTGTCTCAAAAAGGGCAGTCCTTTTTTACGCCAGTTTCTCTTTATCCTCTATTAATTATGAATAATGATCAAAGATATTTACCAAATCGAAAAATCTGGTTTGCATTACAAAAATCTGGCTTGCATTACAAAAATAAAAATTATAATGTTGGCAAATAAATCAGCAATAACTATTTAGCAATAATAACAAACTGAGTCCTTCGGTTTTTCGCTCTTCCTTCTTCTGTATCGTTTGGAGCCAAAGGTTTAGACTCTCCAAAACCACGTGACCGCAAACGGTTTGCCTCTACACCTCGTTTAATAAGAGATTCCCGAACTGCTTCTGCTCTCTTTTCAGAAAGCTTCTGGTTATATTCAATCTCACCAATATTGTCTGTATGACCTTGTATCTCCAGTTTCACTCTTGGTAAACTCAACAACTTGTCTGCTATCTCATCAAGTACCCAATAAGATTCTTCTTTCACAACAGCACTGTCAAAATCAAATAATATTGGTCTTGAAAAAGCATCACCCAAATCATCCCAATCAAACAAATCAGAGGCATCATACCATGTATCTGCAACTAAAGTATCTTCTCTGCCAGGTACATTTATAAAAGTTTCTACATAATGATAGCCCCAATACTCAGGTGCTTTGTAGGTAATTTTATAAAAATACCTCAGACTCATATAAATATCTCTGAAAATCGCTATTAATTCCTCCTTGGTATAAGCTTTGTAAAACTTACCACCTGTGTACTCAGCAATCTGTCTTAAATTCTTATCCTGAGAATAACCAAAAGCTACTGTAAAAATAAATATCTTATCCCGCTTAGCCCTTTCAATCAGGTCACCCACTTTAGTCTTTGAGTAATTATCATCACCATCAGTAAAAATTACCAACACTCTTGGTGTTGTACTGTCTGTCCCTTCAAAAACTTTCATAGACTCCCATATCGCTTGATTAGGTGCGGAAAAAGCCCCTATACCCTGATTTTTTGTAGTTCTGTATATCTGTAGTATGGAATCTTTATCCTTTGTCAAGGGTACTTTTGGAAAATAATCCTTATTAAAAGAGCTGATTGCTATTCTGTCATATTTCATCTTCATATCAACAAATATTTCCGTACCTTCAAATATCGTCTCCAAAACTGCCGCCATCGAACCACTATAATCAACTGTTAAAGCTATATTATATGGTATAGAATCATTAGCACCATACTCCCTGACAGTAAAAGAATCAATCTTAATGGGTCCTTTAACTATTTTCTTACCCAAAGTCTCCTGAAGCCCCTTCCAATAATTAGCAGTAGTATCCTTTAAATACGGCTTTGCCATATTGGTAACAAAATGACCAAGCGAATCATAAACCCTTGCATACAAAACAACTTCCTTTGGATATTTACTTATATCATGCCTGTGTATATCTGTTGCTAACAAATCTACATTAACTGAATCAATCGGTATTGTTCCGGTAAGATAAATCGGTTTCTTTGCTGTATCTAAATCTACATCAGCAATCTCTTTCATCATATCAAAACCCTTTTTCCTTTCCACTGTTTTACAACCTGTAGCAACAATGAACAGAAAAACAATTAACACAAACAACCTAAGGACTCTAATTGCTTTGACCATATTCCTTAATTACCAATATCCACAAAAAGTTATCTTATTGACGTCCAAAATCATATTTAATTTATT
>RCNQ01000266.1 GCA_003731675.1 Bacteroidetes/Chlorobi group bacterium ChocPot_Mid | reverse complement strand
TGGCGGACATAGTTTCCTTATGCCTGTAGCAAGTCTTGCTAAAATTACTGCTTGCCAGACATGCCATACATCTGCAGAAATATCAGATGGCTCGTTGACAAAAGTAGTTGCGGCTGATATTGCTACTTACAGACGTAAACTGATTGACAGAGGTTGGTTGGATACTACCCAAGCTGTTAGTTCTGATGGTTCCTATAATGTACTTGGTGAATATGCATCAACTCCGGGAGGTAAAAAACGTTCTGATTTGTCAAAATCAGATGTTGATGTTATAATCAACTACCTTTATGTAGCTAAAGACAGAAGTAATGGCGTTCACAATCCGAACTACATTAAAGCTATTGTTGCTCAGGGTTTGGAATATTTGAACAAATAATTCTGTGTTGAGTGAAATTTTGAAATTGGACTCAGGTTTTAAATAGGGTTTCATTTATTGTGAAACCCTATTTTACTGTCTAAGTGATAACATACTTAGGTGACAGATTGTTTTTTTAGAATATTTTCGTATATTCAGAAAAAGTAATAAAGCGTTTTAATAATAAATTATGGAAAGATTATGAAATTAAAATTACTTTCTATCCTATTAGTTATCGTTGCAACGGCTATCAGTCTAAAGGCGAAGTATGATGTTACGATAACTTCAGGTGTATTCGGAGGTACACCTTTTTGGAATAAAGAGAATTTTTCCGAAGACTATGCCATAGACCCATCACTGAAATTTTTAAGATGGAATAATAATTTATCAGCAAATGCATATTTTGGTGATTTGTCTTTGCATTTCAGCGGCAGTAGAAGTGATGGATTTGATATAAGAGATGACGTTCCGGAATCAAACAAATATCAGGTTTATCTTTTTGGAACAAAATATAATTTCTCAGATACGCGATTGTACAGAATTTACGGTCAGTATAAATTCAATAATGGAAATGTACGATTGGGTAGAATTCCAACATTCAGCAGATGGCTTTTTGGTTCTGTTGATGGTGCACAGGTGTCTTATGATGTAATTAAGAATCTGTCTGTTTCAGCTTTTGGCGGTAAAGCTGTAAAATATGGCTTGTTTTACGATGACGAGTATGATAATACCGTCGGTTACGGTGAAGTTGCATATACAATGAAGGGTTTTTCGGCTAAAGCTAAATATCTTTACTCCGATACTGCTTCTAAAGCTGGTGTTGATGTGTTCGGTTGTATCTATGGAGTAAAAGTAAGTGCAAATGTAGGATATGATTTGACAAACAGTCACTTGTTTGATGGTAGTCTGGGTATTTACGGGAATATCGGAAAGAAATTATCATTATCAGCTAACATTTCGAGGTTTACACCAATGTTTATTTTTAACAATTTATATTTCGGTGCTACACTAAATGATTCTCTTAAAAATCCTTTTGTTACTGACAGAGTAATAATCGGTGCATCTTACAAAATATTTGATAGCTATACTTTAAGTTTCAGGCAAATGCTGACTTTGAGAAATGAGAATATGGATTATCTTTCATACCTTTATATTTCTCATAAATATTTTTACTTTGGAGTTAACTATCTTAGCGGAGATTCCAAAAATGACAGACTCGGAATATCAGTCGGAGGAAATTATTGCCCGATGAAGGGAATGAGATTGAACGCAGGAATAGCATCAGTGGATTATATGATGGATGGATATGACGAGGAAAGCATCAATTCAATAGCTTCTTATCTTCAATTTGGCTGGGATATTTTTGATGATTTCAGTTTGAATACAAATTTGAATTATTACCATAATAATAAGGTTTTTGACCAGAAAATAAGGGGTGGTTTAACTTTGCAATACAGAATAAATTCAGGAGGTAGCAAATGAAAAAATCAATAATTATTTTATCTGGAATTTTTCTGTTAGCCATCTCGGTTATAGCATCTTTGCTGGCTGAAAATACTACAACAGAAAATGATTTAATATTTTCTCATAAAAAACATATTGAGGAAGCAGGTGCAGAATGTGAAACTTGCCATGCAGGAGCAACAACCAGTACCAAAGGAACAGACGATTTACTCCCCAAAGAAGAAACATGTCTTGGATGCCATGATAAAAAAGAGATGGGATGCAAAGCTTGTCATAAATCAGGTGAAAATCCTATCCTTATGCCAAAGATTGATAATTATTCTGCAAAGTTTAATCATGCAAAGCACATTAGTGATGGTGCAAAGTGCAATGATTGTCATTACGGTATTGAGAAAAAGGAAATGACAGGTCTTAGACATTTACCCGATATGAATAAATGTATGACTTGCCACGAAACCCCTGAAACAAAAAAAGGTTGTTACCAATGTCACAGCAAGGAAGATAATTTAATACCAATTGACCATAATGAGCTTTGGAAGGCAAACCATGGTAACTTCAAAGAAACAGCAGGCAAAAGATGCGCTTCCTGCCATACTGAGAATTATTGTATGGAGTGTCATAAGGGAGAAAATCTTTTCAATAAGAGTCATCCTCCTGAGTTTATCATGACTCATTCAATGAGCTATGAGATGAAGGAATCTAATTGTATTTCCTGCCACAATGGATATGAAAGCTGTGTTGATTGCCATACAAAATTGAATCATATCAAACCAGTCAATCATTTAACATCGTGGATAAGAAACCATGGTATGGAGGCAAAGACAAATTATGAATCATGTGTTGTATGCCATACTGACAATGACCCAACTTGTAAGAGATGTCATTAGAAGCTGAAAGCTAATAGTACAAAGCAAAAAGCGAAGTGTTTAAAAATTATTAGTACCTAATAAAAAAGGGGCTCAAAACATGAACCCCTTTTTTTATTGACAAGCTGTCATATATTCATTATATTACCCATTAAATAACTACCAGTGAACAGGTGTTTCTGTAATTATATCAACAGTTCTACAGTAAAACCTTCCTTCTGGTGTATCGTTACTATAAAGCAATATTGTTTCACCAACACCCTTGCTGATTGTGTTCGGATGATTAATTGCTTTAGCTACTGCCTGGGCTCTTTGTTCAGATAATCTTAAGTTAAAATTATCATTACCGAAACTATCTGAATATCCTATAACCTGAACTTTAGTATCGGGTTTAAGTAATCGGCGAATGATATTCGGAAAATCTTTATTTTCTTCTGTAAATTTTGCTGATGCGAACTCGAAAAGCATCATACTATAGCTGTCTCGTTTTGTATCTGTTTCACGATTTTGTCTTTTAACCGCAATAGTTTTAACTTCAACCTTTGGTGATTCTCTGACATTGACTTGATTTCCTGAGACATCTGAAGCTGTAAGAACGACATTGATTGGCTTGGAGAGAATTTCACCGACAAATTTGTTGTTCTTTATTGTCCAGTCGTGATACATTGGCACAGGTCCCGTTCCTTTGAAAACCTTTAAAGTATCACGCCCTTGCACAAGAGCAACCTGCCAGGAATTAATTTCTTTTTCTGATGACACATTGGTATATATTCTGAATCCACCGAAGTTCAGTCTTCTCATTTTTGTATCATCTTTATCATAGAATGTAGTTTCCAGCAAAGTATCCCTTGCAATCAGCGAAGACGTTATCCTAAAGTTATCAGAGTAAATTTCAACTCTCCTGTTTTCTTCCTGCCCTTCGATAGCACGGCTGTTTGAAGGTGTTTCAGGTAGGTTGTGAGCAACTACCTTAATTCTGTCAGGTTGAATTTCCCACACAGAAGTCAGGTAATCCTTAACCTTTTGAGCACGATTTTGTGACAAAGTTAAATTATTCTTTTCAGCACCGATATTGTTATTATGACCAATAAGAGTGATTTTTGCATCTTTATTCTGATTTAGTTTATATCCGATAATATTAAGAATATTGTGGTAAAATCCCAATTCCTCTTTTGTAAATGCTTTATTCAAAGTAAAGTTTTTCGCTTCTTCTTTGTTAAGTATTTTATATCTCTTCGGTAATTCATAGGAATTAGAGTCGAAAAAGACATAATTTAAAATAGGTTGCATTTTGTTATATAAAAATTCTTCGACTTTTATTTCAGGAGACTGAACTTCATTACCGTTATCTTCCAAAGCAGTAATTTTCAAAGAAGCAGTCATCAAATATTCCGGAGGAAGGTAAAGAGTATCTGTCCTAAAATAATTTTCTTTAATTGTTAATACATTTTTAACTTTAACGGAATCATATAAAAGTTTCGGTTCGCCTATCACAAATTTTCTTGATGCAATCTGTGGTAATTGGATTTTGACAGTATCAATTTTTTCGTATTGCTCGAATCTCTCGATGACTTCAAGTGCCTTCCTGTAATTAACTGCAAGAGCCATTCTATATGTAAGTGCAGTCCATTTTTCATCGGGTATAATGTTATTAAAATTGTATTCGAGAAATACCTCAGGTGAAATAAACCAGTCTTTATGTTTACTAATCGGGAATTCGTAATTTATACCACCGACAGCCCCTGCAAGAGAACTTGTTACCTTTGGAATTTTTCCACCGTAATTCATTCGAATTTTACTTCCGTTTTCAAATGTTAAATCTTTAGGTTCGATGAGTGTTTCTCTCTGTTCAAATGAGGTGGATGTTAAAAACCTGACCGACAAACCCAAATGCAAGAATGAATTGTCAAATAGTCCGATTTTGAGTAATGGTTGAAGAGCTATCGTGTTGATATTTGTTTCTATTTTATGTTCTATAGTCCCAATGACTGAC
>RCNQ01000265.1 GCA_003731675.1 Bacteroidetes/Chlorobi group bacterium ChocPot_Mid | reverse complement strand
GTCTGGGATATGCTACATAAGCCATCTCTATTTTTGTATCTCCCAATTCCTGTGGTATTACCGGAGTCACTTTAGTATTAATCCAGTTGTCATCCGTCCCATTCATCACTTCAATTTTTACTTCCAGAAAACATCCGCTTACTGTCTTGGGATAACCGGCCAACTCAGGATTATTTTTGTCTGCATAAGGTATTAAAGTAATTTTTGTTTTCCAGTCAAAATTCGGGTCAATAATAGTTGACATATTAAACGATGGGCTTATTAGACTACAAGGGTCTTTACCTCCTGCATAAGTTGTGATTGAAGCTTCTCCATAACCATAAGAAACATGATAAGGGTCAAAATTAATATCATACTCATGCGGTTCACCTTCATCTTTTATCTTATACTTTATATAAGTTGTATCAAAACCATACTTAACGAAAGAGGGATTTGCCTGAGCTGTCAATTTGAAATCAACCCCTTGTGCATAACCACTCAATACATGCGAAAAGATAACCCACGGTGAACCACCAAATATCTCCTCAACTACCAGCCACCCACCTTTACTTATATCCACAGGACCTTCCCTACCCAGTCCTTCATAAATACAATGGAATTTGAAATGTGTCTTCCCAAGATTCTCGAAAAAGTCATCTCCATATTCCCCGTCTGCACCCGGATACCAACCAGATGTAACCATTCCGTAAATATCATCTTGGAATGGCTCTTTCGGATAATCAGGCCAATCCTCACCATTATCCAACATAAAGCCATCATGCAGGTAACCTGTCTTTGACTGGAATCTGTCACCTCTGTCGTCAATCCAATCATCTACACCGTCAAAATTATCATCATCTAATGCAGGAGGAATTAAAAGTTGTGGTATATAAATATGATATTGATAAGGGTCTTCCCATACTTCTATCTCATTCTTGGTATTCGGATTGTCCAGCCATTTTTTAAATTTCCCGCCATCAACTTCCACAATAGCATCAATATCATAAGTACCATCAGCTTTTTTCGGTAATGATATTTTATATCCTCCCATACCTTTAGGAATATCATAAACCATATATCCAAAAACCCCATCACCCAATTTATCCACTCCCTCAATTTTTTCCGATGGGTCATCATAATCAACATCATGCCCGGCATTCCTAATCCAATAATAGGAATACTCAGTAGAAGCATCAACATCAAATGTAAGATTGACCTTACCCGTTTTCGGTAAGAATTTCAAGGTATCTCCATTACTATTTGTTATAGTAAAATTATTGCTCAGATACTCAAATTGCAAAGGATTTGGCAATGGTGCATAATATGTATATGTAGAACGAATCGGGCAACTCCTCTTCTCACCAAAAATTGTCTTATACTCAAGATTAGAATACTCTGACTTCGAAGGTCTGTAGTGTGTCATGTCAATTTCTTCACCACCAAGAGAAAGTACAGCAATAAACTCATTATGTGGTTGTGGCACAGTACCTGCACAAAAATCCGTTGGTTTAAGTTTGTAACCCGTCTTTGCAGTATCAATAAAAGTATATCCTTCATAATTATCAATCTTCTGGTAAATTAACTGCTTCCACATTACTTTCCCATCTTTGTCTCTCTCCATCCAGTGCGACCAAGTAGTATCGTTCAGATTTGCATCGTCTAAATTCGGAGTGTAAGGATAATACATACCCGAAACATCCTTGTCGAGTTTGCCGAAAGCTTTGCCAACACCAGCAGACAACTCTACCAGTGGTGGTGGGTCAACCCATATCTCATAAGAGCAATATGGGTCAAAGTAATCATATCCTGCAACTTTTCCTATATTCCATTCAACTTTCCAGACTCTAATCTTATCTCCAGGTGCTTCTATGTCAACTTTTCCATCTCCGTCAACATCCTGCGCCCTTATCCCATCATGATTAATATCCTCATAATACCTTGTATCGCCTGTTCTTAAATGCTCCCATGGGTTCAACCAGTAAACTTCCTCTTCAGTAATCGTATAACCCTTTGGGTATATTGATGCTGTGTCCAGCCAAACATCGGGATGACCATCGCTATCCATATCATATTCAGGATTATTCTGGTCATTACTTCCCCTCAAGACATCAATATACTTTCCACCAGGGGTCTTCAAGATTGGAATATTTATCGCATTATCTGTCTGATAAAATGGAACGTCTTTGGGTATATACTGAACATATTTTGTTTCCTCAGCTGAAGTCCTTTCCTTGTTTTCCATTATCATAAATACCTTAAATGGCTGATAATACAAACCAAGAAAATTCTTCCAGTTCAAATCTGTATCAGCTACCAAAAAAGCACTAAACATCACTTCAGCATAATCCCTATATTTCCAAAAGATATTTTTAACCCCACTTTCATCGTAGCTTACAGTGCCGAAAGAAGCATAAATACAATTCTTGTTTCTTACGTTTTGGATATAACTATCCACCTGCTCATGAATCTTGTCGTCAGGGTCAGGTGTCCGTAATCTATAGACAATTGTTCTTTCAGAATGTGGTGGTATTAATAAATTAGTAAATACAACACGATTACCTGTATTTGTAAAATTTACTCCTGAAGTAACAACATCAACAAATGAAAAGAATGGTCTTATATCCTCGGTAATTGTAAGATTATTTAAAGAAACATCCGACAAATTCCTAACAACAATACTCACCTCAAAAGTATCAATCCTGTCATACGAAACTGCATTCTTGCCTGCTGTCAAAGTATCAGGTAATTCGTTCCATACGCTTCTGCTAACATCCACAGATTGTGCAAATGTATATAATAAAGTGTTCAGTGTCCATTGCAACTGACGGCTACCTCTACCTGCATCCTTCATACCACCAATAGTGGGTAAACCAAGATTGCAAACAATCCTCCCACCATTAGCATTAATACCCTTTAACTCAAAAGCTACTGGAAACTTCCTGACTTTTGTCTCAGCAAAAACATCACCATTGTTCAAAGTAACTTTGGGAATGATATTTGTATAAATAAAATCACCAGTGGCATCTTTTGTAAAATTCACTGGATGAACAATATTCTTAAAATCTATATTCACCAAATTTGTTTGATAATCCGCTTGCTCGAAATCGCCGAAATCAACAGCACCATGAGGTAAATAACCCAGCTTTTCTACAAAATATACGGAATTGCTTTCAGAATAAATCATTCCTCCTCTCGATAAATAATTATCAAGTCGTTCTTTCAATTTAGGACATATGTCAAATACCTGGTCAATATAAAACTCATTATCCTGCCCCCTTAAAGTAAACGATGGTATTATCAACAACTGTGTTGAACCGTCAAGTTCATTAGACATCAGATAATCCTCATCAACAAAGTAATATATATTGTCAAACAAATAGGTGTCAAACATATTCTTGAAATACACTGCACCCCAGGAAACAGTATTGTTATTATGTTTAATTTTACTTCTGAAAATTGCAATCTTCTTATTGCTTGGTTTGTACTGGATTGAATAATAACTATCTTTACTCCAATCAAAATTACTTAACACAGAACTACTCACAGATGCATAACTCGAAGGGACTGCTCCTGGCAACACAAAACTCCCTTTATTAGCTCCACTTTTCCCCCAGAAAATTGATTGCTCACCAACAGCAGAAAAATATGGACTACTATTATCAATAAACAATGATGGATAATCTGCATAAGAACCATACAAAACCATTTTGTACTCTTTCAAAAAATCATTTTGAGAAGAATCAGTAGGCACAAGAACCCCGTATGCCTTCAGATTTGAGCCAATGGGAATGATGAAAAAAAGGATGAACAGTAAAAACTTTACTGATTTTAAAAAGCGTAAATCTTTAATCATAACGCCCCCGAATTTATTTTATTAATTAAATTATTTACAAATAAACAATACTTTACCCTTATGCAACCAATTTAACCCACGTTTCACAGCAGAACCATAAGCGAAAATAATACAATAAATTCACAAAAGCAAGAAAAAAATTAAAATTATTTAATTTTTTTAAAAATGATTGAAATTACTACAAACTATGTATAAATTTTCATAATAAAAAAACGCTTCATTTATTTATTTAATCAACATTAGTTAAATTGCATCAAATTGTTTTAAAAAATTGAAAATTACTATGCTGACAAAATACGGAACAAACAATATAATTATTATGATTACTTTCGGGATTATCCTGATAATTGCAGGTATCTTCATTCACAAAATATGGCTTACATCAATTCTTGAAATACTCGGGGCGGTACTTATCCTTTTCACTCTATGGTTCTTCCGTGACCCTGAACGAAAAATTCCCGAATATGCTATCAATGACCATTCAATAGTTCTGTCACCTGCAGATGGTAAAATAGTTGAAATTGTCGAAGAAAACGAACAAGTTTACCTAAATGAAAAATGTATTAGAATTAGCATTTTCCTCTCACCTTTGGATGTCCATGTAAACCGTTCTCCATTAACAGGGAAAATAGAATATTTCAGATATCACCCGGGTGATTACCTCGTCGCTTACCACCCAAAATCATCTTCAAAAAACGAACAGACTCACATCGGCATTGTAAACGAGATTGGTAAAGTTTTTTTCAAGCAAATTGTCGGTATCCTTGCAAGAAGATTAGTTTGGGACATTAAAGAAGGAGATTCTTTGATAGTCGGACAAAGATTCGGAATGATGAAATTTGGTTCAAGAATGGATATTTCCGTTAGAACCAACTCAGAGATTAAAGTAAAAGTCGGCGACAAAGTCATTGCAGGAATTTCACAAATTGCAAAGTTAAAATAATTAAAAATAATTTTTATGTTTTAAATTCACTTTATCAATTCTTATCGAAATAGCTTTATCTTCATAATTCTGAGAAACTGCGATAATAAGCTAATTACCAAAAATATTTGAGATAATTAAATATTATATCAACATAATTTCTAAAAAAATTGTTTGTTTTCAGCCATTTTATGTAATACCTCATTAATGAAATAAAAAGTTACAGAAATGAGATTTTTTCTTTTTTTATATCAATCTTTATTAAGTTTGTAGTTTATATTAAATTATAAATACTTTATTATAAATTATTAATTAATGAAAAATTTTTTTATACTATTGATATTAGGAGAGATAAATGAGTAATAAGATTTATGCAACAATCGATGGTAACGAAGCCGCCGCTTACGTGGCTTACAGGGTTAATGAAGTATGTGCTATTTACCCTATCACACCATCATCAAATATGGGAGAATGGGCTGATGAATGGTCAGCAAAAAGAATCAAGAACATCTGGGGAGTTGTCCCGACTGTTTGTGAAATGCAAAGCGAAGGTGGAGCCGCAGGTGCCGTTCATGGTTCTCTGCAGGCAGGTGCTTTGACTACTACTTTCACAGCTTCTCAAGGATTATTGTTAAAAATACCAAATATGTTCAAAATTGCGGGTGAATTAACATCTACTGTCTTCAACATAAGTGCCAGAACTTTAGCAACCCATGCTTTGTCAATTTTTGGTGACCACTCTGATGTTATGACCGCAAGAACAACAGGTTTTGCAATGATTGCCGCCGCCTCTGTTCAGGAAGTTATGGATTTCGGACTGATTGCACAGACTGCCAGTCTCGAAACAAGACTTCCTTTCGTACATTTCTTTGACGGATTCAGAACATCTCATGAAGTAAACAAAATTGAAATAATTCCTGATGATATTATGCGTCAGATGGTTACCGACGATTTGGTTAAATCACACAAGGACAGAGCTTTATCACCTGATAAACCGGTTATCAGAGGCACAGCACAAAATCCCGACGTCTTTTTCCAAAACCGTGAAGCAGCTAATAAATACTACTTCGAAGCACCCGATAAAATCCAAAAAGTAATGGACAAATTTGCTTCTTTGACGGGAAGACAATACTACTTGTTCCAATACGAAGGTCACCCTGAAGCAGAAAGAGTCATCATATTAATGGCTTCTGGTGCAGAAACCACACACGAATTAGTAGATTATTTAACTGCAAAAGGAGAAAAAGTCGGCGTTCTGAAAGTCAGAGTTTACAGACCTTTCGACGTCAAACGATTTATGGAAGCATTGCCTGCGACGACTAAAGCTATTGCAGTTTTAGATAGAACTAAAGAACCAGGAGCCACTGGTGAGCCATTGTTTACTGATTGTGTAAATGCCTTACATGAAGGATTAAATGAAGGCTGGGGAAAACTAAAATCAATGCCAAAAATTGTTGGTGGTCGTTACGGATTATCATCAAAAGAGTTTACCCCCGCTATGATCAAAGCTGTATTCGATAACTTAAAAAATGATAAACCTAAAAATCATTTTACTGTTGGTATAAATGATGACGTAACACATACCAGTTTAGATTTTGACCCACATTTTAGTATTGAACCTGATAACGTCGTTAGAGCTTTATTCTATGGTTTAGGCTCTGATGGAACTGTTGGAGCTAACAAAAATTCCATAAAAATTATTGGTGAGAATACCGACAATTATGCTCAAGGATATTTTGTTTACGATTCAAAGAAAGCAGGTGCATTGACTGTTTCGCATCTTAGATTTGGACCAAACAAAATACGTTCAATTTATCTCGTTTCAAAAGCAAACTTTATAGCATGCCATCAGACAGTCTTCCTTGAAAAATATGATATTTTGAAGGATTTGGCTGATGGAGGAACATTTTTGGTTAATGCACCATTTCCGAAGGATGAGTTTTGGGACCATCTGCCAAAAACAATGCAAAAACAATTAATTGAGAAAAAAGGCAAACTATTCGTTATAGATGCTCAAAAAGTTGCTGAAGAAAGTGGAATGGGACGAAGAATTAATACAGTTATGCAAGTATGTTTCTTTGCTATTGCTGGTGTTCTACCAAAAGATGAAGCTATTGCTCAAATTAAAAATTCAATAATAAAAACTTACGGGAAAAAAGGCGATGAAGTTGTTAAAATGAATCTTCAAGCAGTTGATAATACTTTAGCTAATTTACATGAAGTAAAAATCCCGAATGCTGTATCGAGTAAATTCGATATTCATTCACCAGTACCTGAGAATTCACCTGAATTTGTTAAAAAAGTTATTGGTGAAATCATTGCATTCAGAGGAGACGATATTCCAGTAAGTGCATTCCCACAAGACGGCACTTGGCCTACTGCAACAACCCAATACGAAAGGAGAAATATTGCACTTGAAATCCCCGTCTGGAATGATGAGATATGTATTCAATGCGGAAAATGTATGATGGTATGTCCTCATGCTTGTATTAGAAGTAAAGTATATGATGAAAAATATTTAGATGGTGCTCCTGATACATTCAAACACACTGATGCAAGAGATAAGGAATGGAAAGAGTTAAAATATACAATTCAGGTTGCTCCAGAAGATTGCACAGGTTGCGGTGTCTGCGTTGAAGTCTGCCCTGTAAAAGATAAATCAGATGTCAGCAAAAAAGCTCTTGTTATGGCACCTCACATGCAACTGAGAGAACCCGAAGCTAAAAATTGGGACTTCTTCCTCAAATTACCTGAATACGACAGGTCAAAACTTACTCTGACAAAAATTCAGCACCAGCAAATGCAAAGACCTTTATTCGAATTTTCCGGTGCTTGTGCTGGATGTGGTGAAACTCCATACATTAAGTTGGTTACTCAACTATTCGGAGATAGAGCAATAATTGCAAATGCAACAGGTTGCTCATCAATTTACGGAGGCAATTTACCGACTACTCCTTATTGCAAAGATGAAAACGGAAGAGGTCCTGCATGGAACAATTCATTATTCGAAGATAATGCTGAGTTTGGGTTAGGTTATAGGTTAGCTATAGACAAACAAAAAGAAATAGCTATCAATTTATTGCCACTTTTTGCGAAAGAATTCAGTGAGGAATTTATTGCAAAATTAATAAATGCAGACCAAAAAACAGAACAAGGAATTGCCGAACAAAGAGCAAGAGTCAAAGTATTAAAAGATAAATTAGAATCCATAAATTCACCTGAGGCAAAAAGATTACTCGAAGCTGCAGACTATCTCGTGGACAAAAGCGTATGGATTATCGGTGGTGATGGCTGGGCTTATGACATAGGTTATGGTGGTTTAGACCATGTTATTGCATCGGGGAAAAATGTTAACCTCTTAGTACTTGACACCGAAGTATATTCCAACACTGGTGGACAAGCATCAAAAGCAAGTCCCCTAAGTGCAATTGCTAAATTTGCTACAAACGGAAGACCAGTTGCCAAAAAAG
>RCNQ01000264.1 GCA_003731675.1 Bacteroidetes/Chlorobi group bacterium ChocPot_Mid | reverse complement strand
AATTTTATCGCATTAAAGTTAATGACTTATTTACCTGATAATTTAAAATTATTTTATGTCGGACGAAAAGAAAGTGCCGCAACTGCAACAGGTATATTACAGGTACATAATGAAGAACAGGAAGGTTTGGTAAATCAAGCATTCGCTGATATTAATTGATTCACGTTGTAAAAATATAAATTGATATTTTTATATTGTTATCTGAAAGACTCAGTTGTTAAAAATTGAATTTAACATCCAGTTAATTTTTTACTTACTATTGTATTATTCAGACAAAAAAAACAGAATTTTTCAATAACCAAAAGATTTGAGGAATACAGGTTTTTTCCTCCAGTTATCCCTGACTTTTACAAAGAGTTCAAGGTAAATTTCCTTTTGCAGATACTCTTCGATTTCTTTGCGTGATTTCTCACCAATACTTTTTAATTTTTTTCCGCCAGCACCAATGATAATGCCTTTTTGTGATTGTTTCTCAACAATTATGTCAGCAGAAATAAACCATTTGCCATCGCTTCTTTCCTTAAATTCATTAATGAAAACCTCTGTTGAATATGGTATTTCTTTTTCATAATTC
The DNA here is from genome assembly GCA_003731675.1 of Bacteroidetes/Chlorobi group bacterium ChocPot_Mid. Classification (GTDB taxonomy): domain Bacteria; phylum Bacteroidota; class Ignavibacteria; order Kapaibacteriales; family UBA2268; genus ChocPot-Mid. The sequence continues at coordinate 5,171 of RCNQ01000264.1, read as the reverse complement.
AAAAATATAACTTCACGAATCATCTCTGAAACAAAAAAGCGAACTGGTTGTGTGCTTAAGTATTCCGCATCATAGAAAAATTCTCCAGAAGGTAAATATTTTTCCAGACATAATACCAAAGTGTCTAAACCATCATTTTTCTTGGCTGATATTGGTATTACTTCTGAAATAAATTTATAATCAGTCAATTCCTTGATAACAGGCAATAATTTCTTCTTATTTTCAATTAAATCTGTTTTATTTAATGCTACTATTATTGGCTTAGAAATATTACGGAGCTGATTGATTGTTACATCACTAAAATATTCATCAAAAGTTTTATATTTGTCTGTATCAATAATCAATAAAATAACGTCGGATTCTTTAATTGACAATTCAACGTACTCCATCATAGCTTTGTGAAGATTATGCATGGGTTTTAAAAGCCCGGGAGTATCTATAAAAATTATCTGCGTATTGTCAGACGTAAATATTCCAAGCACTCTTTTTCTTGTCGTCTGAATTTTTGGAGTAACAATGGAAAGTTTTGTGTTAAGCACAGCATTCAGCAATGTTGACTTGCCTGAATTTGGTTTGCCAACAATAGCAACATATCCGCTTTTTTTTGTCATATTGTTTTTATGTGAATAACTACATTATTCAGCTTGATTATCTGTAGTTTTTTCTTGTTTGTTAAAAAGCTTCAATATAGCAAAAGGTATTAAAACACAATAACCAATAACTAAAAGAATCGGAGCAACAGTTATTGCCATAGGATTATTCCATGTGCCATTTGGCAAAGCTGGTTCATCAGTGATACCAGTTGCCATAAAAAGATAGCCGGCAATAATCACAAGCAAACCTACTCCAGCCCAAATCAGATTTTTTTGATTAAGTGGGAAATCCCATATTGTAGCTTTTTTTCTTTGCACTTTCACAGTATGCCTTATAGGTTGTTTAGGAGCAGTAGCTAAATTTGCACCTTTATCAATCTGAACTTTTTTTGTTTTCTTAGCTGTCATGATTATTCCAAATTATTTTTAAATTATAAAAACAATAAATTAACAAAATTTATGTATTATTGAACGACAAAATTAATAAATTTATTTTAGTTTAATCAAAAAAAACATTTATTTACTAAAAATTGACAGAAAATGGCTAAAAAAACAGAAACCATAAGTCTTTTAACACTGGGATGCAGTAAAAACACTGTTGATTCAGAAAATATGATTGGCAAACTTGAATCAGCAGGGTTTTCATATATCAGCAACACCAATAAAGCTGACAATCTGATAATTAATACCTGCGGGTTCATCAAACCAGCCAAAGAAGAAAGTTTGCAGGTAATTGTTGATGCACTGGAATTAAAGAAACAAGGTAAGATAAAGAATGTAATCGTTACTGGATGTCTGGCTGAAAGATACAAAGATGAAATAAGTTCACAACTTGATGATATTGATTTTATAATCGGCTTAAATTCAACTGAGAAAATTCTGCATTTCTTAAAACCAGACTTAAAAAAAGAATTGACAGGTGAAAGACATTTGTTGACTCCAAAGCATTTTGCATATTTAAAAATTTCCGAAGGATGCAACCATAAATGTTCCTTTTGTGCTATTCCATTAATCAGAGGTAAATATTTATCAAGAAGTCAGGAAGACTTGCTGGAAGAAGCAACTTCGCTCAGCAAAGCAGGTGTAAAAGAATTAAATATTATCGCACAGGATACGACCTACTATGGAGTGGATTTATTCGGAAAGTCTCAGCTTGCAAAATTATTAAGAAACTTAAGTGATTTGGACAAATTCGAGTGGATAAGATTACTATATACCTACCCTTTGAACTTCCCAACAGAAGTTTTGGATATAATAAACGAAAGAAAAAATATTTGCAAGTATATTGACATTCCACTTCAACACTCCTCATCAGCCATTTTGAAAGCCATGAAAAGAAAAATGAACCATGAGCAGACCTCAGATTTAATTGATTTAATCAGAGAAAAAATTTCGGATGTTGCAATCAGAAGCACTTTTATCGTAGGATTTCCCGGTGAAACTGAGAAAGACTTTCAACAGCTATATGATTTTATACTTTACAAAAAATTAGAAAGGGTTGGTATATTCACTTATTCAAGAGAAGAAGACACAAAAGCTTTCGGTTTAGGCGATACAATCCCTGAAGATGTAAAGCAAGAAAGAAGAGATATTCTAATGAAAGCTCAGATGCAAATTTCACTTGATAAGAACAAATCATTAATCGGAAAGCAAAAAAAAGTGATTATTGACGAAAGGATAGATAAAATGAGCTATTCCGGACGCACTGAACACGATGCTCCTGAAGTTGATAATTCCGTAATTATCAAATCAAAAACGAAAATTCCTCTCGGGAGCTTTCAGTTTGTCAAAATAACAGATGCTACCGAATATGATTTAATCGGTCAAATAATCTAATTCATTTAAATTATTCTTTAGGCAAAAATAAACTGTCATCCAGTGATTGATTAAGAGTATAATTATTCACAAGTTTGATTGTATATAAAGGATTGACATTCTCTGCAATCCTTGGCAATTTTACCCCACCTATTTCGATATATTCCTTAATTAGCTCAGTTAAAAGCAAAGTCCCGGTTGTAGTAACATCAACCCTTTCGACTTTGTCAATTAAAAAAGTTTTTGAATTAAAATAAAAAGTAGAAGCAAAACCTTTGGGTGATATTGCTTTCATCAAAATATAGCTACCTTGCTTACCAAGTACATTGCATTTATACCCCTGCTCAATCAATTTAGAATATCTGAACATTTGAGCATCACTGATTAATTTTTCTGCTTCGTTCGAATTCAATTTTTCAGTTTTTTCAAGCTTAATCCAAACATCTTGACCATTAACCCATGTTTCTTGTTTGAACATATCCATATCAAAAATCATATACTTCTTGTCCGGTGCCTTTTGAAATTGGATTAGTTGACCTTTTATCGGACCTGTACTGTAAATCATTTCGACCTGTGCCGTGTCAATAATTGTCTGGATGTTGCTTATTGCTGTTCTGCCACCAATAGCATTTATATATTTTTCAATAAGTTCCTCAGCTGTCAAATTGACTTCTTCCATTTTTGCTTTTTCACCGGACAGAGGATTCAAATCGAGGTCAAAATCAAATATTTTCCCGAATTGTGTGAGTTTCTCCTTAATCTCTGGGCTTCCGACAACAACAATATATCCTTTTGTTGGATTCAGATATTGATTAGCAATAGATTTAACACTATTTGCAGAAAAATTCATTATTCTTTCAGCATAGGTTTCAAGGTCTTTTACTGGTTTACCATAAAAATCGGCATTTTGAATTAATAAACCCACAAAATCAGAATTTTCAAAGGACATTTTATAAGCACCTGCCTGATATGTCTTGACTTTTGCAAGTTCCTGTTCATCAGGTGGAGTTTTCGTCAAAGAAGTAATCTGATTAAGCATTACTACCAATGCAGTATCAGTTACAGGATTTTTTACATCTGCACCACAAAAATACCTGCCGAAATATTTATTTTGCGATAACCTCCCATAAGGAGTGTATGTGAATGAATGCTCTTCCCTCAGGGTTTTATATAATCTACCGGATATTCCTCCGCTAATGACATTGGTTGCTAATTCCAGCAAGTCATAATCTCTGTGAGTATATGGAATAGCTTTTGATACAAACAGAATTGTTGATTGAACAGAACCTGGTCTTTCGATAAAATATACTCCAAGTGGCAATGGGCTTACCGGAGGTAATTTGATTGTTACATCATTCTTTGATTTTTCCCAGTTGCTGAATCTTTTCTTAATTTCTTTGATAATATCATTTGGCTTAACATCACCTATAACAGCAAGAGTTGCATTATTCGGAACAAAATAATTTGAAAAATATTTTTTAACATCTGAAATATTGACTGAAGAAACAGTTTGTTCTGTAGCACTGACTGCATAAGGATGTTCTTCACCATAAATAATTTTTCTGCTCATTTTTGATGCAATTGTTCTGGGGTCAGATTTTTCCTGCTCGATTGATGATATAATCTGAGGTATTATCTTATTAAATTCTCCCTCCGGAAAAGATGGAGTCATGATAACTTGCGAATAAACATCAAGAATAGTATTCAAATGTTTTTTTAATCCGTATGCTTTAACTGTAACAAAATCAGTTTCAACATTAGCAGAAATACTCGCACCTACACCATCAATTTTCTTTGCAATATCCAAAGCATTTAATTTCTTTGTCCCCTTTGTTAGCAATGATGCTGTAATTTCAGCTGTACCAGGTTTCAAAGTATCCACAGATAAGCCACCAGGAACAAGCAACCTGAATTCAACAGTTGGTTGCTTATGGTCTTCGATAATGAAGATTTTCAACCCATTATCCAAGGTTACAGTTTGATACTCGGGAAATTTAAATTCTTTTTCTGGTAATGGTTCAGGTTTTGAAACCTTAGTAGTATCTGATGATTTTAAAACTTGTAAAAAAGTTAATAACAGCAAAAAACCAATCAAACTTTTTTTCATAATCTTTTCACTTACTGAATTATTATACAAACTTATCTTAACATTTCTTAACATTGCTAAATTAATAAAAGAAGTAACTATAAAACCTGAAAAATATTTTATTTAAAGCTCCCCAATAAAATCAAGTATTCCAAAGTTATACTCCTGACATACACTCATCTTCTCAACACAGCTTCTTCCACCCTTACAAAAGAGATTTGATTAACAATATTTTCAATACTTACTCTTTACTAAAATCATTCAAATATTTTATAAACTCGCTTAAACCTTCCTTCTTAACATGAAACACATTCAAACCCAAACGTCTTGCCGATTCAATATTCACATGTGAATCATCAATGAAAATGGTTTTGTTTATATCAAATTTCATTTTTTCCAACACGTACCGAAATATTTCGTAATCTGGTTTACGCATACCAATTTGAAACGAAAAAAAATATGCATCAAATAAAGGCAAAATATCCCTGCTTTCCGGTTCAAACCTTTCGTAGTGTAATTCATTTGTGTTGCTCAGCAAAACCACATTGCCTTTTGCTTTCAACATTTTTATGTTTTCAATTGCATCGTCAAAAAAATAGTATAAAGTCGAGTTCCAAGCTCTTTTAAAATCTTCCATCGTGCATTTCATCTCGAAAATCTCAGTCATCAAATCATAG
>RCNQ01000263.1 GCA_003731675.1 Bacteroidetes/Chlorobi group bacterium ChocPot_Mid | reverse complement strand
CAGGATGCCTGGTAGCGAGCAGGTATTACTGGAATATTATATAGAGAAATAATTCCTGTACGACATTGAAAAAACTGAGTTGGATAAGCTAACTCAGTTTTTTTTTAATTATCGGTTTTTGGAATAAAAATTGATTAAATAAAATATTATTTATAATTTAGTAATTATGACAGAACAAATATCGAAATATGGATATGTAAGACTTGCAGTAATCTCACCTGAAATGAGGATAGCTGATGTTGATTTTAATACTAAAAAGATACTTGAAGCTATAAGTAATTGTGAAAAAGAGAGTTGCCAGATAATATTATTCCCTGAACTAAATATAACTGGGTATAGTTGCGGTGATTTATTCTTCCAGTCAAAGTTGTTACATAAAGTTAAAGAATCCATATCTGAGATATGCTCGAAACTTAAGAATAAGGATATTCTTGTTGTTTTAGGAGCACCTTTAAAGACAAGAGGAAAATTATTTAATACAGCTGTTGTAATTAACAATGGGCAAATACTGGGAATAGTACCAAAGACTTATCTTTGTAACAGTTCGGAATATTATGAGGAAAGATGGTTTTCATCTGAGTATGACAGAGTTAATGATTATATCCAATGGAACGGTCAAAAAATACCATTTGGAGCAGATTTAATTTTTGAACAGACAGATGAACCTAACAGCAAGATAGGGATTGAGATATGTGAGGACTTATGGGCTGTAAAATCACCAAGTTTAGATTTAGCATTGGCAGGGGCTCAGGTTCTGCTTAATTTATCAGCGAGTAATGAGGTATTGACAAAATCTGAATACAGGAGAGAGCTTGTAAGAATGCAATCAGCGAGATGTCTTTCAACTTATGCTATTTGCTCAAGCGGGGCTAATGAGTCTTCAACGGATACTGTTTATTCCGGGCATTCGATTATTGCTGAGAACGGAATGATTTTGAATGAAACGGTGAGGTTTAGTTTTCAGACACAAATCGCTATTGCTGATATAGACATAGAAAAACTTGAAAATGAGAGGATAAAAAATAATTCTTTCGGGATATCAAAAGCAAGTAAAGATTTCAGAATTATTCCTTTTTCATTGAAAAATATTAGGACAGATAAATTACACAGAGAAATAAACAAAAATCCATTTGTACCTAAGGATATCAATAGTAGAAGAGAGGTTTGTGAGGAAATTTTTGCAATTCAGACAACCGGATTGATTCAGAGACTGAAGTATATTGATACCAAAAAAATTGTTATCGGATTATCAGGGGGATTGGATTCAACTTTGGCACTTTTGGTGGCTTACGATGCTTTTAAGAAGTTGAGGTATAATTTAAAGAATATACTTGCTGTGAATATGCCTGGACCGGGAACGAGCAAAGGCACAAAATCGAATGCAGAAGACTTAGCAAAACTTTTGAAAATCAATTTTAATTCAATATCAATTGAAAAATCTCTAATTCAACATTTAACGGACATCGGACATTCTGAAAAGAGCAGTGATGTGACTTTTGAGAATGCACAGGCAAGAGAAAGAACTCAGATATTAATGGATTTGGCAAATAAAAATTCAGGTATAGTTTTAGGGACAGGTGATTTATCGGAAATAGCACTTGGATGGAGTACATATAATGCAGACCATATGAGTATGTATAATGTGAATTCCGGTGTGCCAAAGACATTGGTGAAATATATAATACAGTGGGTTGCAGAGGAAAAGTTTTCAGGGAAAATGTCTGAAGTTTTAAATGGAATAAGCAATACTCCTATTTCACCCGAGCTATTACCTGCAGACAGCCATGGCAGGATTACGCAAAAAACAGAAGATATTATCGGACCATACGAACTGCATGATTTTTTCCTGTATAATTTTGTAAGAATGAATTATTCACCTGAGAAGATATTATTTTTAGCTAATAAGGTATTTTCAGATTCTTACAGGAAAAATGATATTCAGAAGTGGCTGAAGGTATTTTACAAAAGATTTTTTTCAAATCAGTTTAAACGTTCCTGTATGCCAGACGGGATAAAGGTGGGGACAGTATCGTTATCTCCCCGAGCTGACTGGAGAATGCCAAGCGATGCTAATTATGAATTATGGATAAAAGATATTTTATAAAATTATTTTTAAGGGGAAAAAATGGAAAATACAGAAACAACTCCGAATCAAGTATATCCACCAAATGTGCAGGTACTTGATTTCAGTTCGATATTGACAAGAATGAGCAAGGATATGACTTTTCTTGCGATATTTCTGATTGTTTACGGTGCATTGTCCTGTTTGACAATAATCGGGGCATTAATTGGAGTGCCATATATTTTTGCCGGACTTAGAATGAAAGAATCGGCAGAGCATTTCAGAAATTATGCATTTGGAAATAATGTTGCTGAATTGCATTATGCTATTGAACGGCAACAGAGAATGTTTTTTATTTTTAAGGTATTAGCAATAATTGCAATAGTGCTTTTGGTTTTTGTAATTATTTTTTATAGTTGGCTGATAAGCGTCATATTATCAGGAAATTTGCCGATGTTTCAGCATTTTAATGATGCAGTATAAGGCATAAAAATGGGTTTAGAACATATTTTTTTTGGATAAGAAGAATTTATTTGCTAATTTTATTTGTTTTGAAATTTAATAATTAAATTGTTAATTATTTATTTATCATTTGTTAATAGGATAATTTATGAGAAAGCCATTTGTTTTGGTTGTAGATGACAATAGGATTACAACAAAGCTTTTAAGAAGATATCTTGAAGCTAACGGTTATGAAGCCAAAGAGGCATTTGACGGGATTGATTGCTTAGAAAAGGTAGAAGAAAAAATACCTGATGCAATTGTTCTTGATGTTATGATGCCACGTCTTGATGGTTATGAAACTGTAACCAGATTGAAAAATCAGGAATCTACAAAAGATGTACCTGTTGTAATAGTAACAGCATTGAATGATGTTGCTAACCAGATAAAATCAATTGAAGCAGGTGCTGACGATTTTTTAAGTAAACCAATCGAGGAAAAACTTCTTGTAGCAAAGGTTAAGCTTTTAACTAATTTAAGTTTGACACATAAAAAAAATAAAATTTTAGAGGATACGTTGAAATCCTCTGGGAATATTCCTGAGAAATTATATGAAAATGCAGGTTTATAGATTAATTAAACAAAAAAAAATGCTAATTCCTAGGGGAGATTATGAAAAGTCTTATTTTTAAATCAACAGCTGTATTTGTTATTATCTTGGGTTTTTTATTGGGATGTGCTAAAATTCAAAAAGTAACCCAAACACTTATAAATCTGAGGAATCTTGAGTTTAAATTGGAGAGCATTAATAACTTCAGACTTAATAATATAAATTTAAGTAACAAAAAGAGTGTTTCTGATTTTTCTCTGACCGATGGAGTGAATTTAGTGCAACTTTTTAATTCTAAGAAATTTCCCGCTGAATTTACACTAAATGTAGCGGCAAAGAATCCAAATGACGGGACTAAGGGAACAGAAAGGACAAGTTCCACAATACGCAGTCTGGATTGGAGATTGTTTATTGATGATAAGTTAACTGTGGCAGGTGATATTGATAAACCGATTGACATACCTGGGACAGGACAATCAACAATAATACCCATAACAATTAAATTAGATTTATTTGAATTTTTTGGTCAGAGTGGGTATTCCGATGTAATTAATCTTGCTCTTGCATTAGGAGGAGTAAACGGGAGTACTTCGAGAGTAAAACTTGACATCAAACCGACTGTAACTACGCCACTCGGAGCGATGACATATCCCGGGAGAATTACAGTAATTGATAAGGAATTCAGAGGTAATTAAATTTTAATTTATATTTTCTAACTATTTGAATTATCTGAAACTTTTACCCTTCAGTAAGTCTTACTTTTAACAACACAATTATAGCAAAATTGATTTTTAAAATAAATCGGTTGCTTTTTTTATTAATTTTGATTTTATGAAATGTATTAGAAACAGAATGATATTATGATGATAAGACCTATAATTTTTGGAATAGTATTAGCATTTTTTTCAGGAATGTTATACTATAATTTAAAGCGAATATTTTCCTATTTACAGATTGCCAAAAATGACAATAGAACAGATAATCCTGGAAGACGAATAATACACACGCTTAAAGTTGCATTTGGTCAAACAAAGATATTTAGGCAAAGATTTGCAGGAATAGTACATGTAGGTATTTATTGGGGATTTTTAGTTTTATTATTCTTAGCATCAGAAGCAGTTTTTCAAGGATTTTATCACAAATTTAACTGGAGTTTTCTTGGTCCGATTTATCCTGTAATAACTATTAGTACTGATTTTTTTAGTCTGGTGGTAATTATTGCAGTAACATTTTCATTTTTAAGAAGGTTCGTATTTAAAGTAAAAAGATTGCAGGGTGACAGACATGAGACTTTAGATGCAATAATCGTGTTTGGTTCAATTTTTATTATAGTATCTTCTTTGATGATTGAAAAGTCATCATGCTATGTATTGGGTACATTGCCTGAATCAAGTTTTTGTCCAGTGACTCTTGCATTGACCTCGATAATTCCGGTATCTGCGGCAAATATAATTTATGAGATTTCATGGTGGGTTCATATACTGGCAATTTTACTTTTTGCAAATTATCTTCCTTTTTCAAAGCATTTTCATGTTTATACATCAATACCAAATGTATATTTTTCGCCAGAAAAAATTCCAAATAAAGTGGACCGGATTGACTTTGAGCAGGAAGGTGTTGAAAAGTTTGGTGTTGTTGATTTAGACGATTTGAGTTGGAAGAGTATATTTGATTCATATTCCTGTACTCATTGTGGTAGGTGTACTTCTGTTTGCCCGGCAAATCTGACCGGAAAGGAATTAAGTCCAAGAGAGATAATTGTTCAGATAAGAGAAAGAACAAAAGAAGCCGCACCGATTATGCTCAAAATGAAACAGGCAAAAGATTCCGGGAAGGAATATATTCCGTCTGAAGAAGAGCAAAAGATTTTGGACAAGAAATTTGTCGGTGATTATGAGAATATTGATGCACTCTGGCAATGTACAACTTGTGGTGCATGTATGCAGGAATGCCCGATAACGATAGAACATGTGCCAGTAATCATTGGAATGAGACAGAGTTTGGTAATGATGGAATCGAATTTTCCACAAGAAATTCAACCATCGTTTAGTGATTTGGAGAATAATGGTTCTCCTTGGTCATTTTCCCCAACTGAGAGAGCTGATTGGGCAGAAGGGACAGGAATCAAAACTTGTGCTGAGTCTGGGGATTTCGATATTTTATTTTGGGTAGGATGTGCAGGAAGTTTTGACGACAGAGCAAAGAAAATTTCATTGGCTTTTTCCAAAATCATGCAGAAGGCAAATATAAATTTCAGAATATTGGGACAGGAAGAGAGATGTAATGGGGATGTAGCCCGTCGTGCAGGCAATGAATATCTTGCAGATATGTTGATTAAGATGAATATTGAAACATTGAACAGATATAATGTTAAAAAGATAGTTACTATATGTCCACATTGTTTTAATACTTTTAAGAATGAATATCCTGATTTCGGAGGTAATTATGAGGTGGTACATCATTCTGAGTTTATCATGCATTTGATTGAAGAAGGAAAAATCAGAATCAAACCAAACTTAAAGAATGACTTGAAATTAACCTATCATGATTCTTGTTATTTGGGTAGGTACAATCAGATTTATGATGCACCAAGATTTGGGTTAGAAAAAATTGTCGGAAAGAATCTGGTTGAACCAAAGAGGGCTAAGGATAAGGGATTTTGTTGTGGAGCAGGTGGTGCCCAAATGTTTCTTGAGGAGACAAAGGGTAAAAGAGTCAATATTGAGAGAACCGAAGAATTGCTTGAGACAGGTGCTAATTGTATTGCTGTAAATTGTCCATTTTGCATGACAATGATAACCGACGGGGTTAAAGCAAAAGACAAAGTTGATGAGATTGCAGTAAAGGATATCGCTGAAATAATTTTAGATAATCTTGAAGATTGATTTGTCAGAAAATCGTGTTAGTATTTTCTTAAAATAAATTTTACTATATCGTCAATAACGTATTCTGGTATGTGAGAAGCATTAGTATATTCTTCGGGGCGGGATTTTCCTTTGCCTTCCATAAAGATATGATTTAATTTCGGATATAATTTGAATTCAACTTTTTCTTTACCAGCAAGCTCCTGTTTCCAAATTTCGAAATCTTTTGTAGTTACTTGATAATCCCTTTCACCTTGCAAAATCAGCATACGGGAAGTAATTTCTTTTGCTTTGACAGCAGGTTGATAATTGCGTATATCTAACCAATAATTCGCAGGTGTGGACAAGGGTAAAAGGTTGATTGGTGTATCTTTTGTTAAACTGGAGTCATTGACTCTGTCAACCTGAGCTTTGATTGAATCCAGTTGTTCCTGCTCCTCATCAGTTATTTTCCCATCTAATCCGAAAATGTACTGATATTGCTCAGGGAGTAATTCCTGTAAAGGACGTGCATTACCTGCCATAATGATATAACCGGCAATTAATTTGTCCCCATCAGCTATTCTTGGTATTGCCATACCACCAAGTGAATGACCTAAAACGTAAACCCTAAATGGGTCTATATCAGACATACTAATCATTTTTTTAACTGCTTCCTTAGCGTCCTCAATTGTTTCATCATACAGAGTAAAATTCGTGAGTTTTTCGAGAATTTTTGCGGGATGTTCATTTGTTCTTTTATTGTATCTGAAAACGGCAATTCTTTTGGTAGCCAGTCCCCAAGCTAAATCTTTGAAAGGTTTGTTCGGACCGATGCTTTCATCCATATCGTGAGGTCCTGAACCATGAACGAGTATGACCACAGGAAATATTTCTGATTTGTTTTCTTCTGTTTTCTTTGGTATTGTTAGAATTCCTTTCAATTCCCAACCTTTTTTTCCGAAAGTAACTTGTTCTTCATCAAAAGTTTTAATATTTGCGTAAGGTGGTGTTTTATATTCATTAAAGTCATAGTTTGGTGCAAGAAAGAAACCACCAATTTTTAAACTATCAGAATAGACTATTCTAATATCAAGATACATTTTTTCGAATTTTGTTGTAAAGATAACAACTTTTTTTTCGTTATAGATAATGGTTTCCTTCTTTACAATTTTTTCTAATTTTCCAACCTGAGATTCAATAGTATTCCAAGTTGACTGGAATTTTTCGATAGGAAAAGCTTTTTTCATCGTAGTATCGAAGAATTCAAAAGCATCGTCAAATTTTTTTGATAGGATTAATTTTATAAATTGATTTGATTTTTCGATGTATGAGGAATCTGAATTTTCAGTTTTTGTTGAGTCATTTCTCTGAGCTGTCCAAGATATGTTGAAGCTAAGGAGAAAGATTGTTAATATTGTAATTATTAATTTCATGAGATTTACTCGTTGGTGAAACTTAACTTTTGTCTAACATCTTCACAATTTGCAATTTTCAGAATTTCATCAGCTAATTTTTTTGAGTCTTGATAGCTTGTTTCTCTAACCCTCTTTTTTAATTCGAGAAGCATTGATGGAGAGACACTGAGTTCGGTTATTCCAAGACCAATTAGCAAAGAAGTAGCAGCAGCATGACCTGCAAGTTCACCGCATACTGATACTGGTATATTGTGTTTATTGGCGGCATCCGATGTTAGTTTTATCAGACTCAGAACAGTCGGATGGAATGAATCATAAATGGAAGAGACATATTCATTGGTTCTGTCAACAGCGAGTGTATATTGAGTTAAATCATTAGTGCCAATACTGAAAAAATCAATGAATGGAGCAATTTTTTCAGATAAAATTGCAGCAGCTGGTGTTTCGATCATAATACCTAATGGCAGGTTGTTGTCAAATGGTATATTTTCTTTGGATAGCTCCTTTTTGCATTCTTCGATGATTTTTTTTGTTTTTTCAATTTCATTATAGCATGTAATAAGAGGAAGCATAAGCCGAATATTCTTATTTTTCGAGACTCTTAATATTGCTCTGATTTGTTCTTTAAAGATATCAACTCTGTGAAGCAGAAATCTTATACCGCGAAATCCGAGAGCAGGGTTTTGTTCGTGTTTTGGCATACCTTCAGAGTATTTATCGCTTCCGATGTCGAATGCTCTAATTGTGACAAATTCAGGGAATATTGAATCGGCTAATGATTTGAACCAATTGAATTGTTCTTCTTCCGAAGGAATGGAATTTTTTGATATTATCAGTTGCTCGGAACGGACCAAACCGACTCCTTCTGCACCATAAATCAGAGCGGTTTCAATATCCTCGGAGACATTGATGTTTGCCATTAATCTGATTTGTTTACCGTCAGTAGTAACAGCTTTTAATTTTGCGAGTTCACCTAATTGCTTTTTGTGTTCCTGTTCTTTTTGTTTTTTAGCAACATAGGCAGAAACAGATTTCTTTGTCGGATTAACTGTGATAGAGCCCGTATAACCGTCTAAGATGATTTTATCATTATCTTTGATGATTGAAGTAGCTTCTTTGATACCAATTACTTCAGGTATTTCATAGCTCCGAGCAAGAATTGAACTGTGTGAAGTAATACCACCTACTTCAGTAATAAAGCCTAATGCACCAGCTTCTTTAAAGTTTACAATATCTGTTGGTGTAAGTGATTGAGCGATAACAATTGAATTTTTTCCACTGCCATAGAAAATACATCTGTTTCTAAGGACAGAAATAAGCCGCTCTTTAATGTGGTCAAGTTCATTAGCTCTTTCTCTGAGAATATGGTCGTTAGATTTTAATAGAAAGTGGATTTGATGGTCAAATTCCTGAACGATTGCATTTTCGGCACTGAAACATTCTTCAATTTTGTTTCTGATTTTTTTGAGGAATGTTTCGTCAGTAAGAATCATTAAGTCGGATTCGAGAACCGAAGCAACATTTTTTGCGTCATCTTTAACTTTGCTTAAAGCGTGAACAAATTCCTGAATCAAATCACGAATAGCAGTTTCGAGACGGTCTAATTCTTCGTGAATATTTTTTGTTTCAATTTTTTCATCAGGTAAAATAATTGATTCCGGTTCGAGAACAACAGCTTTACCGTGGACTAACCCCGGAGATGAAGGTATGCCTCTTAAAATGCTTTGTGTCGCTTTAGTTTTATTGTTAAATTCTATCTTTTTAACATTGTTTATCATAATTAATCTTCACCAAATCCTGAATCAAACAGTTTGCAAATTTCATCAATGGCAGTATTTTCATCATCACCATCTACCTGAACGATAAGCCTGCTCCCTTTTTCAGCGGCTAAAGTCATTACACCTATTATGCTTTTTGCATTGATAGCAAAGTCACCTTTGATTAATGTAACTTCAGAATTGAATTTTGAAGCAATTTTTACTAAAGCCGCGGCTGGTCTTGTGTGCAATCCAGCTCTGTTAACTATTTTTACTTCTCTTTCAATCATCTATCAAAATGCAAATATAAAATTCTTAATTTATAAAAAAAGTTAATATTTACAAAAATTTTTTATTTCCAGAATTCAAGTAATTCATCTTTTTTTATTGAAGATTCCCTAAGGATTTTTAAATTTCCATCGGAAATGTCAATTACGGTGGATTCAATTTTTAATTTGGATAATCCACCATCAAGAATCAGGGGTATTGAATTATTGAATGTATCGAAAATCTGATTAGCTGAGATGGGAGATTGTTCTCCAGAAATGTTAGCAGATGTACTAGCTAATGGAGATTTGACTACATTCAGTAATTTTAGCAAGAACTGGTTGTCAGGTATTCTGACACCAATGGTATTAAAACCACATGTGATATAGTCAGGGATATTGCTTCTTTTTTTTAATACGATGGTAAGCGGACCAGGAAAAAATTTATCTGCAATTTTGTAGAAAACTTCTGGTATATTTTCGCAAATACTTTGAATAGTTTGAATTGAGTTGCAGAAGGCAATTAACGGTTTTTCGCTTGACCTTTTTTTTAGTTCGAAAATTTTATTTATTGCATCATAGTCTTCAAAATCGCAAACAAGCCCATACACTGTGTCTGTAGGAACAGCAATCACAAATCCTTCGGATAAGAATTTAACGGCTTTATTGAGAGCAAGTTCGAAATTATCCGATATATTGATAAGTTCAGTTTTCAGTTGTCAAAATTCAAATATTTATTTAGAAAAAGTCTGAATAATATCATTTAGAAGAGGAGGTTTGAGAAGGTCTTGTTCTGAGACTCTCAATAATAGACCTGCTTCTTTTAAAGCGGCGACCTCTTCTTTGCTGAATTTGGAAGCGAACCATTTGCCCGATGCCTGACCAATAGCAATACCGATAGCGAGTAAAGTTTTTTTGAAATTAAGGGCAATCTCTTTGTCTATTTTCTTATCCAGTAAGTCAGCTACATCAATGAGTCCCTGGTCAATGCTTCTTCTGTCGTCAGCAAAGGCGGCAGAAATACCATCAATATTGAATTCGAGTCCCATCATAATTTCTCTTGCAAGGGGATTTTCGAATTTTGAACCGTTTTCCATAATGTTGTGCAAAGCAATTTGCTCTTCGGTATCAATATTTTTGTCAACACCAGCAACTGCTTTAAAAACCCAGAAATGGGCGAATTGCAGTGTTCTCCATTCTTCAGTTGTAAAACCATCTCTGAATGCCATTTATAACCTCCAATAAAAAATATTCATTAAATTAATTTTATGCAAACATTAAATTACGAAAATTGTTGTAAATATCATTATAATAATTTTTTTGGTAATATTTTGTAAATTTGATTAAATATGATAACTTTATTATTTTAAATATAGTCGAATGATTAAAAATGGAGAAATATTATGAAACCTGTTCATGATTTTATTGTTACAGCTCATTTACCTGAGAGAATAGCTACATTGAAGGAATTGGCATATAATTACTGGTGGTGTTGGAATTCTGAAGCTAAGGAACTATTTGTGAGAATTAACCGTGAATTATGGGAGGAAGTCAATCATAATCCTGTGCAAATGATAAATAAGTTGCCGATAGAGAAATTGAACCGACTGGCTGAGCAGACTGATTTTACTTCTTTTCTCGATTATATTTATAAAAAGTTCAAGAATTACATGAGTTCTACTACTTGGTATGATAAAATTGAGGATAAACCTAGTGGGACAGTTGCGTATTTTAGTACTGAGTATGGAATTAATGAGAGTTTTCCGAATTATTCCGGTGGATTAGGGATTTTATCAGGTGACCATTTAAAAAGTGCAAGTGATTTGGGCTTGAATTTAATTGGTGTTGGTTTACTTTATCAGCAGGGTTATTTTCGTCAGAGGTTGACTCAGCATGGGTGGCAGAATGAGTATTATCCTTATAATGATTTTTATTCTATGCCATTAATTTTGGAGAAAAATGCAGAAGGTGAGACATTGTTGATAGAAGTTGATTTGCCTAAGGAAAAAGCATGGGCTCAAATATGGAGGATGCAGATAGGCAGAGTACCTTTATATTTACTGGATACTAATATTTCCCAGAATGTTTTAGATGAGTACAGAGATATAACAGACCAATTGTACGGTGGTACACGAGAGACAAGGATTCAACAGGAGATAATATTAGGTATTGGTGGAATGAGGGCTTTGAAAGCTTTGAATCTGTTACCAGAGGCAGTACATATCAATGAAGGTCATGCGGCTTTTGCTTTGTTGGAGCGAACATTTATGTATATGCAGAAGTATAATCTTGATTTTCGTTCTGCAAAACAGATAACAAAGGCGACATCCGTTTTTACAACTCATACTCCAGTACCCGCAGGCAATGAATCATTCAAAGTTCAGAGGATGGAGGATTATTTCCATAATTATTACGCAAATCTGGGTTTATCTAAGGAGTATTTTTTCAGACTTGGACAGATTGATGAAAATAATCCTAATGAGGATTTTTCTATGACTGTTTTGGGTTTGAAGCTTACATCTTATCACAATGGAGTAAGCAAATTGCATGGTGAAGTTTCCAGGAAGATGTGGCAGAATATCTGGAAGTGTTTTCCTACCGATGAGATTCCAATTCAGCATATTACGAACGGGATACATACGATGACATGGGTAGCAAGGGAGTTTACGGAATTGTTTGACAGGTATTTTTCACCGAAGTGGAGAACGGAAATTGATAATCAGGCAATATGGGATAAGATTGATACAATACCTTCGGAGGAGCTTTGGAGAGAGAAGACGAGGCGAAGGGTCAGGTTGGTACTATTTGCGAGGGAGTATCTGAAGCGAAGGCAGAAAGGTTATTTGCCACCAGAGCAAGTTAGCAAGATAAATGAATATTTGGACCCTGATGCTTTAACAATAGGTTTTGCGAGGAGATTTGCGACTTATAAGAGGGCGACTTTGCTTTTTACAGATATGGAGAGATTAGCAACGATATTGAAAAAGTTTGATAAGCCAGTACAGATTGTATTGGCAGGTAAGGCACATCCGCATGATGTTCAGGGCAAGGAAGTAATTCAATCAATTATACAGAAGGTTAGGGAGTATAATCTTGAGCGTCATGTTGTTTTTCTTGAGGATTACGATACCGTTATTGCAAGGTATATGGTTAAAGGTTGCGATGTTTGGCTTAATACTCCTGTGAGACCTATGGAAGCAAGCGGAACAAGTGGAATGAAAGCGGCATTGAATGGATGTCTGAATTTCAGCATTCTTGATGGTTGGTGGGATGAAGCATTTAATGGAAAGAATGGTTTTTCGATTGGTCACGGGGAGGAATATGATAATTTTGATGAACAGAATATAGTTGAAGCTGGTGCTTTGTATGATATGCTTGAGCAAGTGATTATCCCGATGTTTTATGACAGGGAAAAATCAAACAAGACTCCGGAGAAATGGGTAACTTTTATTAAGGAGAATATTAGGACGATAGCTGGACAATTTTCGAGTGAGCGGATGGTTAAGGATTATGCTAATATGTTTTATATGAATGCTTTGCGGAATTATGGAGTTTTGACAGAGAATAATGCAGAAAGTGCAACCAAGTTTAAGGAATGGAAAGATAAAGTTCGGAGTGAGTGGGCAAATGTTGAGATAATGGATGTTTCGATGGAGGAGAATGGTGAGAATTATATTGGAAAACCAATCAAGGTTTCTGCTACTGTTACTCTGGGTAATCTGACACCTGACGATGTTATTGTTCAGGTTTATTACGGTTCGGTTGACCATTTGGGAGAGCTCGTAAAAACACAGGTTGAAAAATTATCTTTGGTAAATTCGGAAGGGAAGTCTCACTTTTATGAGGGTTCTTATACATGTTCTGACACCGGGGTACAAGGTTTTACAGTACGTGTATTGCCGACTCATCCATTGATGGTTTGTCCTTCGGAGCTTTATATTTGTGCATGGGCACAATAGTTGTTTGCAAGGAAGTTACATTTTCACAGAATACACTTATTATTCTAATTTTAATGATAAAAAAAAGCCCTGATTTCACAGGGCTTTTTAAAATTTTTTTTATCGGATTATCCCAGAAATATTCCAACTGATGCTGCTGCCCAATTTGCTATTGGTCCTGGATAAAGGCAAAACAGGATAGTCGGAATAGCAAGGAGTAATAAGACTATTATTGCAATGGGATGGAACTGATAGTTCTCTTTATTCTCGTTTTCTTCAACTCCGCGTACGTACATGTTCCTGAATATTTTAACATAATAGAAAAGTGATACGACACTGTTCAAAACACCGATAACTGCCAACCATATAAAGTTTGATTCAAGAACAGCTGAGAATACCATCCATTTACCGATGAATCCGAATGTGGGTGGAAGTCCTGTCAATGATAATAAAAAGACAACCATGCAAACTCCGAGTATCGGTGCTCGATAACCAATGCCTTTGTAATCATCAATGTCCTCACTGCCGATTTTGTTAGCCAATAGTGTAACAACAAAGAATGCTCCGAGATTCATAAACAGATATGATGCGAAATAAATCATTACTGCCGTTACTCCTGCGTCTGTCATTACTGCAACACCCATTAGCATATATCCTGCGTGTGCTATGCTTGAGTAGGCGAGCAGTCTTTTCAGGTTTGTTTGCCAGAGTGCAACAAGGTTTCCTAATGTCATTGAAAGAACCGAGAGAACAGCAATTATAAATCTCCAGTCTATGTTGCTTATTAAAATCCATATTCCTTCGCTATCAAGCTGCGTATTATCTATGAAAGCGGCTTTTACGAAGCGTATCAGGACAGCGAAACCGGCGGCTTTAGATGCAACAGATAGCAGAGCTGTTATGGTTATCGGAGCTCCTTCGTAAACGTCAGGTGTCCAGAAATGGAATGGTACCGCTGAGATTTTGTAACCTATTCCAGCCAAAATCAGGAAAACAGAAAAGAAGAGTGCATAAATGTTGACATTATTATTAGCAATAAAGTTATTAATTTCAAACAAATTTAGTGTTCCTGTCAAACCGAATAGGATGGAGATTCCGTAAATCATTAATCCTGAGGATACTGCACCGAATATTACATATTTTAGTGATGCTTCGCTTGCTCGATGAATTTCCTTTGTATATCCAGCGAGGATATAGGAGCTGATACTCATTGTTTCGATGGCAAGGTATATCATGATAAGGTTGTTTGCTCCTACAAGGAGAAACATTCCGAAAGTCATTCCTGCAATAAGACTAAAGTATTCGCCAAGACTTCTGTTGTTGATGTAAAGTTCTTTTGAGAAAAAGGACATCAATATGATGAAGAAGCTGGTGAGCAGAATTAAGAATTTAAAGAATAAGGCGAATGGGTCAACCGAGAGCATTTGAGTAAAAGTGCCGTAGTTTTGACCTTTTTGCCAGAAGAGGAAATAGAATGTAACGATAAATCCAATCAGTGAGATATACCCTGAGATATTTTTTGATTTTTTAAATATCAGGTCAGCAATTAAAGCAACTACAAACGTAACAGCCAGAGTGGCTTCAGGTTTGAATAAGCTGATGCTTTTTTGCAGTTCTATTATAAATTGGTCAATCATATCAAAATTTAATTTTAAAATTTATAATCATTTTTACATACCGGCAGCTAACTGCCCGCTAATATTAACAAATTCAATCAGATGATTTACAGAAGCAGTCATCATGGAAATCATTGGTTGAGGATAAATACCAAGGAAGAGGATGATTACTGCTAATGGTACCAGTGCTGTTAGTTCAACAGCATTTATATCGTCGTGTTTATAGAGTTTCTTAGTCGGGTCCCAAGGTCCAGACCATTTTTCGGGTAATTGTCCAAAGAAAACTTTTTGTAAAGCCCAGAGCATATAGGCGGCACCAATGATAATACCTGAACCGGATATAATGGTCAGAGTCTGGTTGTATTGGAAAGCACCGAGGAATACAAGAGCTTCACTGATAAATCCGCTTAATCCGGGTAAACCAATGGCGGCGAAGAATGCAACAGCCATAATACCAGTATATATTGGCATCTTATTTGCGAGTCCACCGAATGCATCAAGA
>RCNQ01000262.1 GCA_003731675.1 Bacteroidetes/Chlorobi group bacterium ChocPot_Mid | reverse complement strand
TTGAAGCCAAAAAAGGTTCAAAATGAAGATTATTACTAACTTTAATTCTATCATAAGACCCTATACCATAATATTCAGTATTGAAGAAAGGTATTGATGTTACATTGGGGTCATTTATCTTTGTTCCTCCGGTCCAAAAATTTAATTCCAAATCGTCCAATAAATATTCTACTTTTATTGCATCCCAATTCCATCGCCCCGAATTCCCCCATTCTCCTGGTCCGAAAATTTTATTATCACCAAAACTGATTTTCTGTCTGCCAGCTATTATTGACATATTATTTAAAATATTTGAAAATTTGAATGATAAATCATATAATTCAAAAAATTCCTCGTTTGGATTTTTTATATAGTATGAATTGCTTGTTTTATTATCTCCAACTTTAAAAGCATCAGGAAATTGATTGTTACTTAATGACCAACCAAAAGCTCTTGAATCCTGCAGATGTAAAGACATTTCTATATCTTCAGTTGGCTTAAAGTCAAATCCTGTGATAATTCTTTGTAGCAAAAAGTCGTCATTGACTGAACCAATCTGATTTTTTCCGGATTCTCCATAATATTTTACATTCATATTATTCCAGCTTTCAAACCTGTAGCGAATATCAAAATCAACATTCAATTTACTCTCTTGTGCTGATAAATCGAGGAATAATATCATGGAAAACAATATATTAAATAAATATTTCACTTCTTAATTATTTTTAATCCCTTTTTTTGAAGAAGAGAATCTATTTCTTCTTCAGGATAAAATCCAACATGTCTATGAAATTCTTTGCCATCTATATCAAGAAAAACTTGAGTTGGAATTGCACTGATGTTATATTCCTTTCCCTTTGGTTTGCCTTCTTCAGTCCAGACATCATAAAAAATTATTTCTAATTGCTCGCCATATTTTTCTTCTAAAGATTTCATTACAGGTTGCATTTTTTTACAGGGGATACATCTTACCGAACCGAGTTCAACAAATGTAACAATTGGTTTCTTAGATTTTTCTTTACATTGAAATTGATTGTAAAAAAGTAATAAACCAATTGATACTGATAAAATGATAATTGTTTTTTTCATGATTTCTCCGTATATAAATTAATTAATTATCTTCAAACCTTGTTTTTGTAATAAAGAGTCTATATCTACTTCAGGATAAAAACCCTCGTGACGGTGGAATTCTTTACCACTCTTATCAAAGAATATTTGTGAGGGAATAACCAGAATATTGTATTTCTGTGCTTCAGCATATTGTTTATATACATCAATGAAAATAACTTTTAATTGCTCTGTTCCATATTTAGCTTCAAGTGATTTCATAATTGGTCTCATTTGCAGACAAGGGACACATTTGTCAGAACCGAGTTCAATAAAAGTTACCAGCGCATCAGGATTTTTGACAGTCGGTTCATCTACGACCGATTGTTGACAAGATAAAAATATTAAAGTAAATGATATGAATAAGATACTTTTCATTATTTTCCTGAGCTAATTTTCCATTATTTGCATAAATTCTTCTATTTTTTTGCTTACAATTTTTTCTGCAATGTCTAAAAGGTCAAAAATCCTTTTGTCGCTAATCTTGTAATTTACTCTTAATCCTTCTTTCCAGGATATCAAAAAATAGCGGCTACTTTACCATAGTAAAGTTTTTCAATCATTCCTTTGGAAAGTAGCTCCGGTTGCAGACATTATACCATCTTGCATACATCCCTGCGGGTGTCCTATACCCATCTCCGAAAATACATGCATTTGATGGTCTTTGCTTTTTTCAACTCCT
Source organism: Bacteroidetes/Chlorobi group bacterium ChocPot_Mid (assembly GCA_003731675.1). Taxonomy (GTDB): domain Bacteria; phylum Bacteroidota; class Ignavibacteria; order Kapaibacteriales; family UBA2268; genus ChocPot-Mid. The sequence continues at coordinate 5,776 of RCNQ01000262.1, read as the reverse complement.
AAAAGTCTTAAAGCTATAGTGCCCATCCTATATCCGATAGGCATAAAAGGACATCTATGTCCGTGAAATTCAAAAGTCCATTCAGGTAGTTCAAACATGATTAATTCTCCTTATAACAAGTATTCACTTACTTGCATATTTTTATAAAAAATTTTATTTATTTAATGCCTTTAAAATTATAGGGAACATTCTTTTGCAAAAATTATCAATATTTAAATTGCTTTTGTTCAAAACAAATTCGATATTGAAAGTAATAGGAATCCCCATATAAATCAGAGCAAAATCCTCGGTGTCGATTGTGCTGCACCAAACCCCTTCATTTATTCCCTGCTTCACGATTTTTATAACAAATTGTTTCTGTTCAGATAAAATTTGACTAAGCTTTTCTTTAAGTTCCTTATCGCCAAGATGAGTTGCTTCCGAAAAGAGTAAAATTGTTACACCACGATTTTCCTTGAGGTATTTGACATTTTCGCAAAGATATTCGAACATTTTTTGTTCTGCTTTTATTGGACTTAGAGCAACATCTCTGAGTTTTCCGACCAAAACTTCATCAATGTCATCCATAATACCTTTGATGATGTCTCGTTTAGTTTTGAAATGACGAAAAATTGCGCCTTCAGAAAATCCTATTTTCTCGGCGAGTCTTCGGGTTGAGACGTTGTGCAGACCTTGCTCTGCGATAATTTCCAACAACGCTTTTTTAATCTGTTCTTTTCGTATTTCTGTCGTTTCTCTCATCATTTCAAGTCTTAATATTTATAATTAAGTAATCACTTACTTGCAAAATTAATAAAAATCACGGAATCACGCAAGTTTTATTTTAAAATTTTTTCAGTGTATTTGTTTAATAATTTTTTTTGGGTCCAAAAAAAATTATCAACTTTTTAAATATTCAATTTCAAACCAACCACTAACGATTGTTCTAATTGGCGCTTACTTCCCAATTCTTTATCGTATACTAAACGATTGCTGTATTCAATACTAAAGAAGTAAATTTCTAAACTTGCAAGAAAAAGTGAACTAAATCTTGAATTGCTTGTACTTTTAAGAAAATCTTTTTTTGCAAGGAACAACGAGTTAAATGAAGAATTAAAATTAACTTTTTCACTAATACTTTTGGAAAAATTAAAATTCAAAACTGCAGTTGGTCCATCGGCAAATTCTGCATTATTACTTGGAGTTGTTTCGCTCGTTAGTTGGAAATGCTTTTTAATAATGTTTTGAAATGAATAACCAATTCCATAAGTAACATTAAATTGTTGTGTTTCAGTTTGTTCAATCAATTTTGATTTTTCACCCAAAAATAGTGTGTTTGTTATAAACATTGGGTCAGCAAAATTTGTCTCTTGATCATTAAGATAACCTTTTCGCAATTGTGTTTCAGCTTTTGCTTGCCAAAATAATCTCACACATGGTTTTTCCATTATTCTAAATGAAGGCATTAATGTAAGTATAAAATTATCTTGAGTTTTTTGTGGGGGAAAATCTTTTTTAACTATTTGTCCATACTGAATATAAAATTCTGAATCAAAATTAAAATTACTTCCTTCATAATTTGCATTAGCTAAAATGCTCAGCAACAATTCAAGATGTGAATCATCACCTTCACTGGTATTGAATGAAGTAAAAGTTGCACCAAAATTTGTTTTAGCCCCAAAATCAAAATTGGTTTCTTGAGAAAATACAATGGAATATGAGATTAAAAAAATTAATATAAAGGGAATAAACTTTTTCATATAATTCACCTATAAATAATTAGCCGTAAAATAAAATTGGGCAAAAGCAATATACTTTTGCCCTTATATTGAAACAATATTAGGTTTGTGCTTTACCATTAACGATGAAAACACCTTTGTTTGATTTCTCTGTTGATTTTTTGAAGGTAAGATAAAACTTAAAGTTTGGTCCATCAGATTTTTTAACATCAACAACAACGAAATTATTTTCAGCTGGGAATTTATTTTGGTCTTTAGGTTTGATAGTAAATTTCAGTTTAAATTCATCGGGTAACTTTTTGAATTGATCTGGAATTACAACCAAAGTAAATTCACCTTTGTCGTTTGTAGTTAGTTTTGATTTAATTATTGTTGGTCCAGGTACTTGCTCAACCGTAATTTCTGCACCGGGAACTGGTTCACTTTTTGACATCATCTTTTCTTGTGAAAAGGACAGGCTGCTGAGCAGAACGAACCCGGCTAATAAAGCCAGATAGAAGAAAAATTTGGTTTTCATAGAAACCTCCTTTAAAGTTAGTTTATCTTTATTTATTAAAAATGCGGGACTTGTCCCAATGGCAATGAGACAAGTCCATTTATTAATTTCAATGTTAAGATAGCAATTCACTTAAGCAAAATAATTTTGCGAGTCTCTTGAAACTTTCCAGCCTGCATGCGGTAGAAATATTCGCCTGCTGGGAGATTGCTGGCGTCGAATGTGACCCTATGCTTTCCGGCTTGTACGTTTTCATCCACCAGTACCGCAATTTCACGGCCCAGGATATCGAAGATGCTTAATTTGACAAATTCTGCTTTAGGTAAATAGAATTCGATATTTGTTGAAGGATTGAAAGGATTGGGATAGCATTGCAAAAGTTTAAATTCAGAAGGGATTACGTTGAATTCGCCAATACTAGTTATTGCTGGCTTGCACTTACCAAGACTACCGGCATTATATATATTTACTATATCCTGTTGAGGAAGTACAAAACCAAACATTTCAACCTCATCAATTATACCTATAAAATGATAATCAGGGTCAAATAAATTTCCACCAATCAATAATGGAGCTTTATTATCTAAATTCCCGGGATGATTTGTTGGATTTAATTTAGTTACAATATTTCCATCGACATAAAAAACTAAACCGAGAGGATCATTACGTTTTACTGTAATTGCAATGTGATGCCAGTTCCCATCAGCCAAAAATTGAGCTGAACTATAATTCGTAAATGTACCATCAGCAAGTTGAATTGATAATATACCATTTTCTATAAATACCTCGTAGCCAAGAACATTTGTATTCCATTTCTCGCGCTTATCAACAATTGTTCTTCTACCAGTTGTAGCTTTTGTCCAAACCCAAGCATCTATTGAAAAATCGCCAGTACCGAAATTCAGTTCTGAATGATTGGGAACTTGAACATAATTCTTGCCACTAAAGCTTAATGCACCATCAACCTTTCCTGGAACAGGAGTTGGATTGTTCACCCAAGTACCATTGTTATCAAAACTTGATGGGTTACTATAACGTGCAATATCATAAGCAGTTGTTCCAGATGTTTCATCTAATGGCCACCAATTAAGCATACCTTTTGGAGCTGTTACACAAGTATCTTTACGATTTCCAAAAATAAGATTATATGTCTGTCCAGGCGTAACGGTAATTGTTTGTGGATTTGGAGTAGTTGTTATCCATCCTTGTTGTGAGACTTCGGTTATAATATACGAACCCGGGGCGGGTACTTTTAGACACGGTTTATAATTTTCACTAGTTGTTATTGTTCCTATCAAGTTGTTGTTATTATCTTTAATATTAAAAGTCCATCCATAAAGTAAAGGCTCGTTTTGGTCTGGTTTACCGCTTCCGTTTAAATCGTTAAATTTTGTAATGCAGATAGAAGCAGACTTGCACTTACCGCAACTGTCTGCAGCCCAAATACTATAAATCTCTGAAGCATTAAGAGAACGATTGAAAAGTTCAAGTTCATCAATCCAAATAATACAATTATTGTTTGAGATACGAGAGCGTCCAATCCATAGATTTAAATTATTTGATACTGGACCTCCATTTAGAGGAGTAAATGTCCCAACTTGTTGCCCATTGACGTAAAAAATTCCAATAGGTGAAGAAACATTCCTTAATACAGTAACAGCAATATGATACCATTGATTTGTGATTTGGATTGGAGTGCTGCTAGTATAAGTTGTCCCATTAATATTAAAGTTTAAAAATAATGTACCAACGGGATTTTGAGTCAAGTAAAATACAAAACCTATATTTGTATTTACATCATACTTATCGACAATTGGAGAAATTGTTCCCTCTTTACAATTACCCGTATAAATCCAAGCATCTATTGTGAAATCTGTTCTACCAAAATCTAACTCAGGATGAGATTCAACTTCAAGGTAATTATTAAAGAACCTGAGGGCACCTGCAACTTTACCACTTACAGGAGCCGGATTATTAATCCAGGTACCTGAGTTATTAAATCCAGCAAGATCATTCGAAGGATTAGAACTTTCGTCCATAGTCCACCACGCAACCATATTTTGAGGTGGAGCTATACATATACAAGTATCGCTAAATAAAGAATCCAGCGGACCAACCCGAAAAATATAGTATTCCCTTGAGAGTGAAGCGGGAAAATTCGGGAAGGAATCTCCGGTCTCAAATGGTTGAGTAATATTGGTTGGATCTGGGTTATACCACATCCATTGTGCGTTTTGGTTTATGCCAGAAACAGTTAGAGGAGGAAAACCATAGTTATGTGCAACATTATTGGGTCCGAAAGCCAATACCCCAACACGACCAGGGATAGGAGTAGTACCTACCCACCCAACGCTTGTATTTGCAGGATTTCCAGCATTTTGATTTGCAATAGCTATTTGGGTATTAATCTCACTTAATGTAGGACAATTTGAATTTCTTCGAGGAATGTACGCTGGGGCTATAGGCTCGGGATCATTCGACTGAGGATTTAAGTTAATTCCTGTAGCATAAATCTCCCAATGCACATAAGGGTTGGGTAATGTTGGACTTGTCAGTATTGTGGTGTTTCCATCACTGAATTGTGCAATCGTTCCTTGATACACCGCTTCATCGCTCCAGGCAGCAATGTAAATATATTTACCGCTTAAGCTACCTGTAATGGTATAAGTCTCTGTACCAGTGTTTGGTGAATAAATTTCAGCAGCGTTTATATTACAAACACCCGGGTAGTGATAATCAATTATTCCATGAATGTCTCCGAAACCGTATACATAAGCGTTATCCGAGGTAATTGTAACATTCACAGTTGACATCATCTCAGAAAGTGGTCTTCGGTATACACCTAAGCCAGCAGTCCCAGCATAAATGTTTGTGCCTAATGTAGCAAAAGCCATAGTAACATAATTCAACCCTGTAGAGCTCCAACTTGAACCATTATTTGTAGATAAATATACTCCACCATTAGTTCCGGCAAAAATACTTGTACCAACAACATAAAGACTTTGTACAATCAAGTTAGGCAATCCATTATTGATTTGTGTCCAAGTATTTCCATTATCAGTTGAGCGGTATACCCCATAATTCTCTGTCCCCACAAAGACGTCTGTGCCTAAAACAGCGATAGTATGAATCCAAATATTATTAAAATTTCCAAGTGATGTCCAACTTGAGCCATTATTTGTGCTTCCAAAAAGACCGGTACCGCCTGCAAACAAATATTGTCCATTATATGCAAATGCATTAATGTTTTGGGTCGTCAAGCCATTGTTTACTTGAGTCCAAGTTGAGCCATTTATTGGCAATCGAAATATACCACCTCCGAATGTTCCTGCATAAATATAATTTCCGGAAACATATAAATAAGTTATCTGTAAATTCGTTAATCCAGTATTTATCGACTGCCAATTAGAACCTAAATCAGAAGAACGATAAACACCATTTCCGTTAGTTCCTGCATAAATATAGTTCCCAGATACAGCAAGAGCTTGAACTTGTTGATTCGTTAAGCCATTATTAATTGGACTCCAACTTGTACCACTGTTGGTAGACAGAAAAACACCGT
>RCNQ01000261.1 GCA_003731675.1 Bacteroidetes/Chlorobi group bacterium ChocPot_Mid | reverse complement strand
ATCATGCAGACAAAGTAATTCTGATTAACAGAAACCTTATTTGTTACGAAAGCACTGACCATGCATTTTCAGAAAAGAACCTGAGAATGACTTTCAGTCACATAGGACATAAACACGAAATGATTTTTGGAGTGCAACATCATGCTTGAAGTATTTTCATACGAATTCATGCAAAGAGCAATAATTGCAGGTATCCTTGTCGGCTTTGTTGCAAGTTATTACGGTTCCTTCGTTGTCCAAAGACGTATGAGCTTTATGGGTAGCGGTCTCGCACACACAGCCTTCGGAGGCATAGCTTTGGGTTTACTGCTTGAATCCGAACCCTTGTGGATTGCAATTCCATTCACTGTCATTGTTTCAATTCTAATAACATGGATAAAGCAGAAAGCAAAAATTTCCGTTGATACTTCAATCGGTATTTTATTTTCTGTTTCCGTGGCATTAGGCATTATTTTCATATCACTGAAAGAAGGTTATTCCGTTGATGCTTTCACATATCTTTTTGGCTCGATTCTCTCTGTCAATCCCTCCGATTTATGGTTCAGCTCAATTGTGGCACTAATCACAATACTGACTTTTTTCAACTTTTGGCACAAATGGGCTTATGCAAGTTTCGATGTTGAACTTGCCTCTGCTGACAGACACAAAGTACAAAAAGATAATTATCTACTTTCAATTTTAATCGCAATTTCGATAGTTATTTCAATAAAACTCGTGGGCATTGTTCTCATTGCCGCATTCTTGGTTGTCCCACCTGCGGCGGCAAAACTTTTAAGCAAAACTTTTTACCAAATGACTATTCTCTCTGTGCTCATCGGAGTGTTCAGTGCATTATCAGGTTTATATCTTTCCCTCTTAATGGACATACCAAGTGGTGCAACAATCATTCTTGTACAGGCACTGATATTTGTAATTGCACTGCTTTTCAGCACTCTTCAAAAAGAGAGATAAAAATAATTTCATCAAATAATATCTTACAGCAAAAGCGAAAATAATATTTCAGATTTATCCGAGGGAATTTATTTCCTGAAAATCTCCTTTCCTAATAAACCCATTATCAGAAAATTCATTGTCCAAAGATAATTTATTTATTAATTTTTTTCGCTTAACTTCTTCATATAAATAATATCAGAAAATATTCATTAAATTTAATCTTTGATGAATTATCTTGTAATACATTTTTTGGGGAATTTTTATTCTTTAATCAGTTTTCCTGTCAAAATACCTGATGATGAGCTTATTTGATAAAAGTATATTCCTTGCGGGATTGACTTCATATCCAGTTCTATTTCATTTTTACCAGCTTTCAAATCACCATGGTAGGAAATCAGCTTTTCATTACCCAGCAGGTCATAAATAATCAACCTGATGTTGTCGTTTTCAGGCAAAAATAATGTGAATTTTACATTATTTATCACTGGATTTGGCGTAGCTTGCTCTAATTCATACTTCTTATCAATCGTATGAGCTGTTGCCCTGATTTTGACGTTGCAATCTGCATCTCCGAAATAAACAACAGTATCGCCCAAGCCTGCCAAAGCTATTTCTTTAGACAAACAGTTATGTGTGAGCACCAAAGTATCAAGGAACTTGTCGTAAATATTATTTGGATTAAAGCATATATCAAGTTTCAGACTTTGTCCCGGTGCTATTACCATTGGCAACTGATATTGCGGTATTGAAAAATATATGTTCTTCTTAAGGTATAGATTATCAACAACATAAGGCAAAGTTCCGCTATTGTGCAACAGCAATGTGTCGCAATTAAGAGTACCGATTTTTTCCATACCGTAATCAAGCAGATTCGATGTGCTGTCGAACTGTGGATAAGACAATGTAAATCCCTGTATCGTATCAGCATAAGTAACCTGATTACCTGCAGAATCCGTTACCGTAATCGAAAATCGTGCATCTTTGTATGGGTCTATTACTTCAATTACATAAGTTAAAAAACTTGCTCTGTTTGTTACTTTTTTGTAAGTGCAATTTGAAATACTCGTTAAAATATTGTCAATTCCTGAATCAAATTCGAGAGTATCAGCAACATTTATCTCAAAATAAGTCCTGCAACTATCCGATTTTACAGATAAATCGGGCTGTTTATCATCACCTTTAAACACAAGGTTTACCAACATAATCCCTCTGTCACTGCACCCGTCAGAAATATAAAGTGTATCGGTAATCACTGTATCTACTGCTGAGAAAAAGCAAATCTCAACATCAAAACTTTCACTTGGATTAATATCAAACGGCGGTATGGGATTGAATGACATTGCTGTTCTGCCAGAGAAATAAATTCTACTTAATATATGGTGGAATTTACCATAATTACTGAGATGAAACACTTTACAGTAAGTCCTGTTGGTTTTGAACCTTTCAGTATAAACAACAAGCTTTCTGCTGTTCTTCATTGTATCCATCGAAACTGTAAATCCCGGTATATTATAAATCGCACTTGTGTCCTGCTTAACTGAATCCAATGCAAATATTTCGAATTTACCATCAAGATAAATATCCTTTAAAGTTGCCCGAAAATTAACCTCATCTGCATATTTGCCAAAAGGTTCAGTCGTAACATCAACATTTTCCTTTGAAGAATCAGGAGTTGCAACCGAAATCAATTTAGTATCACCAGGTCTGTTGTCAAATACTGTCCCTGTTACCATATAACAACTGTCCTTCGAAAGAATCCCCGGCTTCTTGAAATCAAACCTCGTCATACTCATACCACCAACATAGCCGTAGGAGTTAGCACCACCAAAGCCATAAACATAAACCCCTATATTTGCTCCCGAACTTACCCTGTGCGGTCCTTCGCTTACAGCTATATTTGCATAGTAATAATCGTTACTCCCCTGTATCAACTTAAACTCTTTTTTATCTATCAATTTCGCATCTATCACAGTCTTATCTGTTGCCTCGAACGGAGCGACAATAGCTATGTAATGCAAATCATAGACCTTATTGGCAGACCAAATATCTTTTTCATAAGCTTGCGTATTAATTACGCTATATTGTGCCATAAACTGTTCCTTCGGGGGAACAAGCATCATAAAAGGGTCACTCAATGGCGATGCAGCTCCACCTTTGGGTTTCGCAGTCTTTTTATATTCAGCAACCAATATTGGTCCTGATGCTTCTATCGTAGCACTCCCTGTCAATGGCTTTTCGAAAAATTCACCTCTGTCCAGTCTTTTTTCAAAAACACCATTTATATTTACATCGGTACCGTTTCTTCCTGCAATTACTCTGTAAATATCCGTACCCTGCGATGTAGCATCAGGAGGAGTAACATAAGGAATTACATAAGCATTTTGCCCCCAAGTATTCACAGGAAGCATCTGCTCTGCAATATAATCCCGCGACTCCAGATTCGCATTTCCCACAGGTACAAGTGCTCTTTGCTGACCTGAAAAAATAGCTATCGGCTTATCCGACTCAACTATCGTCCCCGTCAAATCACTTCTCAAATTTGTCTCTGTGATTTTTGCCTGAACAAGATAAACCTGTCCCTTGTTCAAATTCACTGTAAAAGGTGCTCTCCCGTGTCTGTAAGTCTCTGTTGATGGACTTATCGTAACAGTTGTATTATCTTCCGATGCAACAATCAAAAATTGTGAAGGTGTACTACTCCCATTCAAATAAAACATTGATGGATAACCGCTTGTATATCCTGAACCGTCACTGTTATAACTCAATATTATATATTCCCTGCCCAAAACATCTGTCGGCAATACCAAAAAAGCATCACTCGTCGTTACCGCTTGACTGTGTGCATAAACCGTCACTTCATTATCCGTTGTTATATGAAACGAATTGCCTGCAACTTTCTCGCACTGATTCCTCGCATCATTCGGGTCTAAAATATCTCCGCTCCGATTGTAACTCCCTACTTCAAAATCATAATGACTTAATTTGAAAGTATAAATTTGATTAGGATTTGGTATAGTAAATTCTTCCAGATAATCATTCCCATATCTGTCCTTATACTCAATTTTTCCTGTTGTCGGTTTATCAGCAACAATAAATATGTATATAGAATCACTTCGCTCATCACTTCCGCCACCATAATTATTATGATAATTTGGCAAAAAAGCAAGACGAAAATCAACCCCCTTTGTATCGAAAACCACACTATCCAATTGTGCATTCGCTCTGTTGAAAGAAAAAAGCAGAATTACAAATGAAACAAAAAGCAGAATCTTCAAAGTCCGTTCAGGAACAGGAAAACTCCAAATCTTTTGGTTGGAAATTACTTCTTTATGTTTGCTGTTACTCAAATTCAATTTATTACTATAAAATATTTTCTTAATTTTAAATTATGACTTATTAGTTAATTAATTATTATTATTAAAAACACTATTTTTTACGATTAATTTGAAAAAACTTTTACATAGCCAGATTTTAGCAGAACGTCTCACTGTTGAACAGGTACAAAAAGTGCAACGTTCTCCCATATCCCTAATGGTACACAATGTCCGTTCGCTTTACAATGTCGGCTCAATATTCCGAACATGCGATGCGGCACTTGTATCTGAACTTACGCTTTGCGGCTATACACCTTATCCTCCAAGAAAGGAAATTGAGAAAACCGCTCTCGGTGCCGTCGAAACAGTTCCTTGGAGCTACGAAAAAGACATCTTCAAAGCAATCACTAAATACAAAGAACAACACTACAAGGTTTTTGCCCTTGAAATCACCGACAAAAAGCGAAGCTACGACTCATTAAATCCCGATGACTTCCCGCTTTGCATCATTGCAGGCAACGAAATCACCGGACTTGATGACAATATCCTCAATTCCTGCGACGACGCCATCGAAATCCCAATGCTCGGTGTTAAGCACTCTCTCAATGTCAGCGTTGCAGTCGGCATCGCTTTATTCGAAGCACTGCGAAAATTCAAAACATTTCAAAATAACTACTAAATCAGTTAACAATTAATAATATATACACAAAAAGTTTAATTTCGTTACAAAAATTATAAAAATATCTAAAAAAATATGAAAACAAAATTAGCAATACCCGACAATTTACCACTAAATATTCAAAAAGACAGTTTGGATAGATTTTCCAAAGAAAATGACTTAGAAATATTCAAAGTCAGTGAGAAAAAATGTATGGATTATTTTCTCTCAGCAAGAGTTGATTCAGCACTGGTAAACCCTTTGGAATACGGAAGACATATCGGCAGAACCGATGCTGTAATTCTCCCTTACTCAGCAATTTATCTCAACGGCTATACAGAAGTAGCATCAATTATTTTTCAAAAGGAACTCGATACATTCAAAAGCATAGCAACAAAAGATTCGGACTCATTTCTCTTTTTTGCTTCAAAAATATTACTGGCTGAAAGATACGATATGGACCTTCAAGTAGTTCTTGAGCATGGCACCGAACAAGAAATGCTCGAAAAAGCTGACTGCGCTTTTATCTTAGGTCAAAGTCAAAACAATTTCAATTCTTTCGACATTGGAGAAGAATGGTCTGATACTTTCGAAATGCCTATGCCTCTTGCTTTTTGGATTTGCAGAAACGAAGAACATCCCGAAGGAATTGAAAAGCTGATTTTAGCATTTTCCGAATTAACTGAAAGTAAAAGTTTAGGAATTAACGAAAAGAAAACACACAAAATTGACATACCTGAACGTCACGGAAAAATTGAAATCGGTTTCAATGCTGAATTTGAAGATACTTTAGCACAAACCTTCCATTTCCTTTACTACCATCAGTTGATTAAGGATATACCCGAAGTAAAAATTTTTGGTCGTGATAATGAAATCCCAGAGACATTATAAGTCCTTACATATCAATCATTAATCAAAATCGATTATAATATTTTTCACTTTTTTAAAAAAAATATTTTGAAATTTAAAAATTTCTTTTTAATTTCGAAACGGAAACAAAATAGTTTTCATAGAAACTCTAAAGAATTGAACAAATGAGGAAGTGCCGCCCGGTACTTCCTTTTTTTTATAAAAATCAAATCATTCTCTGTTTGGTGCAGGTAACTCTAATTCAATAGTCCATCGGGCAGGCACTTCCTTTTCTTCCTTAATGTTTAAAAAAGGTTCTGAATGTTTAAACGGGTATGCTTCACCAAAACTGTATTTCCCATTTCCGTCTGCATCATAAAAAAGCTCGAATTGATATTTGCCCTCAGGAATTGAATTAATCACCCATTTCCCTCCATCTCCCGGACTTGTCGTAACACGGTAGTTGTTGTTGTAAATAATGATTTTCAGATTTGTGTCAGCTTGCGTCAGATTCTTAATCTTCCCGTTTATTCCTCCATAATTACGATTATCTACAATCCGGAATTTTAATCGCAATGTCGTATCTTTTCCTTTCTGGTTGTTTGCGGCTGTGATTCTATCCATTTTGATAAACAACAAATACCACTTGATTGGTTCAAGCTTATTTTTGGGAATGATTTTCAGTATGTTGTCAGATTTGAAATCAATATCAAAAGACACCTGCAAAGAATCTATATCAATGAATCGCACTGCTTCTTTAATATTACTTTTTAATATTGGAATGTTGAATGTGAAATTTAAATCAGGTATCACAGGTACATACAATGAGCTGTCGGGATATGGCATTTTTATCAATTCTGGTTTTGTCTGATTCACTCCATTTTCAGGATAGAAGAAGGCATAATTCATAGTATCGCTAATTATGTTTCCTGCTGTATCCCGAACTGAGATATTCTTACCTGCCAAAGCTGTTATCTTCCATATTTTTCTCGAGTCCAAAGGCATTTGTGTATATATCCATACTTTCTCAGCAGATTTCGGGCTTAGCATTGCTCCTGTAACTTCTGCTCTTTCTTTCCCCAATGAGTCCTGAATCTCGAAAGCTCCTGCCTTAATGAAATTTGTATCCATTGGCTCGCTGAATGAAAGTTCAAAATGATTTGTATTCAAACCTTCTGCCGAAAAAAGTTGTGGAGCTGTTGCATCTTTCGTCGGTCCAATTCTCAGATTAACTACTGGTATGGAATCACCTTTGACATCAACATCAAAAGGTGCCGCACCAAAGTCATCTAAGCCAACGTCGTATATCTCGTCTTTGAACTTATCCCTTATAGCAATAATCCTGTATCTTCCTTCCTTGAGTGCTACCAAATCGAATTTCCCTGTCTGTCCTGCCTGAGTCCTGTAATTTGGCTTTGTATGCGTTGGATTTAGAGTGTCAGGATTGATATTGTCAATTCTGTATGCATATATGCTCACTCCCGCTGGCTTTGCGTCAATCAGATTTCCTGTTATTGCTCCGCTATCGAGATAATTTCCTGTTGAAAATATTAAAGAAAAAGATTCTGTCGGCTTATTGCCTTTCAAATCCGAGTATTCTGTACCAAGAGAAAATACGTATGTTGTGCTTTTTTGCAAATCCTCTTCAAATTTTATTTCCAGTTCCTTGCCACTCCACTCATATTTCATCTTTACAGATGGTGAAATAAAGACATTTTCAAGCACAGAATTTTTATTCATATACTTATTAAATTCAATAGTGACGCTCTTCCTGTCAAAATTCAAAGTGCTTTGTGCAGGTGCATATCTCGTTATTTCTGGTGGTGACTTGTCCGGTGGTCCTCCCGATGGTGGCTGTGGATTTGCACAAGAGAAAAATATTACACAAGTCAAAAAATACAGAAAAGAAAAATGAATACGATTGTCAGCAAGGAAATGACAAATTCTAAACGAAATATTTTTATTTTGCTCCGAAATCTTTCCGCTTTTTGCTTTCAACTTTCCGCTTTCTGCTATTTTATATTTCATTTTTATTATGAATATTCTTAACTTGTTAAAATTATTTTGTCAAAATTAAGCAAAAGAGACGAACTAATTAATTAAGAATATGTAAAATTGAATGACTTCTATTTGATATGAAACTGGAAATTAAGGATAAAACAATATTATGGGTTCTTGAAAAACTAAGAATCAAAAATAAAATTGTTCACGGAATACTTGCCGTTGTTGATACTTTAATAACAAGAATTGACAAAAACCATTCTTTCTTAATTGCCGCAGGCATTGCATTCAATATACTTCTTTATGTCATTCCAATGCTTCTCGTTGCTCTTTATATCGTAAACCTTACCATAGGTGCAGACAAGATTACTTCATTTTTAACAGAACAACTCAATCTTATCATTCCCCAAAATCCAATGCTGAAAGACGTATTGACAGCAACACTAAACGAAGTTTATGTTATCTTTGCAAAAAGTTCTCTGGTCGGTTGGATTGGTATCTTTACTTTACTTTGGCTTTCATCGGCTTTGTTAAGTTCACTCAGAGCTGGATTAAACACAGTATTTCACATATCAACACCAAAAACCTATTTCTTCTATAAACTTCAGGATATTATTCTGATTATTGTTATATCAATTCTAATTATGATAATGTCCTTTGTGCAACCGATTATCTCAGTTGTCCAAAGTTACATCGTCCAGCTTGCACCAGATATTTTGGATACTATTTTCAATAAGGTTTATATACTTTTATTCTCGCTTGCAAACTCTTTTGTCCTGTTTTACCTGATATTCAGATTTGTACCTAACAGAAAAATGCCAAGGTCAGTTAGAATGGTCAGCATTTTTTCCTGTGTTATCTTTGTGGAAGCATCTCGTTATATTTTCGCCTGGTATATAAGCGGAGTTTCTGCTTATGGCAAGTTTTACGGCACCTATGCAATTCTCGCTTCTATGGCTGTTTGGGTATATTACCTGACTTTCATCATATTGTTTTCTGCCGAGCTTGGCAAATTCTATTACGACTGGCGATACGGAGAAAATCTTGATGAATACATCAAAAATGTAAATATTTCTCCCAAAGCAGATACAGACTCCATGTAGCTTTTACGTCTCTTAGGCAGTATTCTGCAATATCAATTATTTTCCCTTGATTATAAAATTCAGAAACCTTTGAACCATCTATACCTTCTCCCTTGGGCGATGGAAGACCAAATGCTCTTGTGTAAAAATCAAAGTTGAATCTCTTTGTCGCTCCATAGTTAAACGATGGACTGTAAAAAGTCAGTTCATCAATCAAGTCAGTGTGCAAAGGATAATTAAACTTCGTTCCCGACATTATATTTTTACTCGGTCTCACCTCAAGTAAGGCAGAACGTAGCATCAAAAAAGGTGCATCAAAAGCTCGCCCATTGAACGAAATCAAATGTGCAGGGTCATATTTTGATATAAAATTCCAGAACTTTTCAATACATACCTTTTCGTTGTACATATTACACGGAACATCATTCGATAATTTCTCTCTTCTCTCTTCACTATCAGACAATGCGTTGTCAACTGCAAGAGCACCAACTTTCAGTATCTTGTCTTCCTTTGTTTTCTCATTGCGTTCCACAATTTGTAATCCTATGCAGACGACCTGTGCTGTCAAAGGTGTCAATGCCATTTCTGCTTTCCTCTTTGCTATCTCTTCTTCTGTTGTTGTTCCCCTCAATATGTACTCCTGCGATGATTCAGAAAAAGAATCAAATGGCAATGGAATTGTCTCTATATCAAAAACGAAAAAATTCATATTTCCCTATAAAATTGTTAGTAAATAAAATTCAATTTAAGTATTTAATTACCTCAAACAATGAAATTTCTTATTTTTTGTTATTTTCAAATTTGGCTTTTAATCTCAAATGCTATTTCCATTGCTACTCTGACTCCGTCTCCACAGGAAATACTTAGCTGACGATTTTTTTCATTATTAACATCACCTATAAGAAACAACCTCTTCTGAGAAATCAATTTTCCGATTCTATTTTTTACAGAACCTCCCAAATAATCAATATCAGCTTCTCTGCCGATTGCAAAAATTAAAATATCTGTTTCAATTACAAACTTCCTGTTCTTTAATTTAAAATTCAACTCTAAACCTCTCCTCGCCTTTACGATTTTTCTCAACACGCATTGAGGATAATATTTAATGTTGTCTTCCTTCATTGCTCGGTTTACAAGTAAATCCAAAGCTTTGATTTTATCACTTCTGTTGCAAATGCTTATCTTATTCTCCTTGCTTAAATTCAGTGCATAATCAAACGCCGCATCTCCTCCGCCGATTATTGTTATATTTTTATTTTTTACTCTTAATATCCGAAATATTTCATTAAAAATAAATTCTTTGCAATCCTTTGGAATAACAATATCTTTCGGTTTCACTGGCTTTGTACCTGTTGCTATGATTAAATATTCCGATTTGAATTGACCATTCTCACAAGAAATCACAAAACTCTCTTCACCAGTAGATTTTTCCTTCACAAACTCGCAATTAATCACTTTGTCTTTTACAGGTTTTATATTCCATTGAACAAGATGCTTATTTAAAAGCTGAGCAAACTTTACACCACTTATTCCCTTGGGAAATCCGGGATAATTTTCAATTTTGTTCGCATTAACAATTAATCCTCCGACTACATTTTTTTCAATCAGAACAAGATGAATACCCTCTCGTTTCAGTTGTACTGCGGCTGATATTCCCGAAGGTCCTGCACCGATTATTAAAACTTTGGTTTTTGTCATATTGCCTTAACTTTTTTGATAAGCTCTTCCATCGTTACCGGAACAGCAAATCCGTGAGATAAATTTCTCAATGTGCTTTTGTGATGTTTTATATTATATGTTGCCGTCCCGTTGACAGGAAACAAGATTTTATAACCATTGATAAACCCTGCCCTCGCTGTTGATTCACAGCACAGATGTGTAAGAACCCCCGTAATTATCAATTGCGTAATCCCTCTTTCCTGCAAAATATCTTTGAGATTTGTCCCGTAAAATGCATCATATTGATGTTTTTCTACAACTATCGCATCTTTATAATTGAAACAATCTGCAATCCTGCTTTCCTTAGTCTCATCTTCGATAACATCTCTCCACCACTCAGACATTTGCCCGGAATTGCTGTCATTGTTCGTGTGCCGTGTATAAATGACTGTCATGTTTTTCTCGGAAAATAAATCACACAACTTTTTTATCTTTGGGATTACTGCTTTCACTGAAGGCACAAAAGCATGTGATTTTTTCTTCAAAAAATAATTCTGCATATCGGTAACAATCATCGCAGTCTTTGAATTTATTTCATAACCAATTCTGCTACCATGCGATTTCTTCAGCTTTTTTATCATTTTCTTTGTCTGCTGAGAAATATTTGTTTTATCAAAATATTGGTCTTTCATCTTTATTTGTCCCACTCAATATATTTTGCTGTTTTCTTTGCTGTTTCTTCTCCAAAAAGCTTTTTAACAATATGCAATGCACCGTCAACGCCTGCCGATACCCCCGCTGTTGTGATGTACTTCCCATTGTCAGTAACACGCTTGTCAACCACATTGATTAACGGATATTTCTGCTTCAATCTTTTCTTCGCACCATACCATGTCGTTGCTTCGAGGTCGTTCAACAAGCCAAGCTCCGCCAAAATAAAAGCACCAGTGCAGACAGACATCGTTATCTCCGTTTGCTCGTCCATCTTCAAAATAAAATCAGCTACGTTCTTTTTCTCCTTAACAAGATTCAGATTTCCTCCCGGAATAACCAAAATATCAGCTCTCGGACATTCCGAAAAATCATAATCAGGAATAATTCCTGTCCCCGTATGAGCTTTGATTGTCTCCTTTTTCTCTGCAACAAGAAAAACATCAAAACATTTCGTTGTATCGTCCGAATAGCAATCATTGAAAATCTCAAGAGGTCCCGCAAAGTCCATCAGGTAAACTTCATCATAAACAAGTATCGCTACTTTCTTCGGTGAGCACAAAACCATGTTAAACGAAAAACAAATTATAATTACTGTAAGAAACAATATCCTTATTTTCATTTTCTTCCCAAATAATAATTAATCAGTCCGTTTGTTGAACTGTCATGATTTGTAACCTTTTGCCCCGATTTCAATTCCCCAAGAATTGTCTTTGCAAGCTGTTTGCCCAATTCAACGCCCCACTGGTCAAAAGAATTGATATTCCATATCACTCCTTGCACAAACACCTTATGCTCATACATCGCTATCAATGAACCAAGAGTTTTCGGCGTAATTTTATTTACAAAAATCGTATTTGTCGGCTTATTCCCTTCAAATACCTTATGCGGTAAAATCCTTGCAATTTCTTCTTTAGAAAGCCCACTCCCTTCCAGCTCACTCCTTACTTCCTCCTCACTTTTCCCTTTCATCAAAGCTTCTGTCTGTGCAAAAAAGTTCGACATCAAAATCCTGTGATGCTCTCCTATCTTATTATGTGATTCCTTCGCCCCGATGAAATCAGCCGGTATCAATTCCGTCCCCTGATGTATCAGCTGAAAGAATGAATGCTGTGCATTTGTTCCCGGCTCTCCCCACAAAACAGGTGCAGTAGCATAATCAACTCTCTCACCGGTTTTCGTAACATATTTGCCGTTACTTTCCATATCAAGCTGTTGCAAAAATGCAGGAAAATGCTCCAAATACTGGTCATAAGGAATAACCGCATAAGTCGAAGCTCCGAAAAAGTTCCTATACCAAACACCCAGCAATGCCATCATCACAGGTATATTCCCCGAAAATTCCGTATTCCTGAAATGCTCATCAATTTCATAAGCACCACTTAGCAATTCTACAAAATTTTTAAATCCTATATACAGCCCTATCGAAAGCCCAATCGCCGACCAAAGTGAATACCTGCCTCCTACCCAATCCCAAAACTCAAACATATTTTCAATATCAATCCCAAATTCCCTTACAGCTTCCGTATTCGTGGACAAAGCCACAAAATGCTTTTTCACATTCTCGATATTGCCCCCCGTATTTTCCAAAAACCATTTCTTGGCACTGTTCGCATTTGTCAAGGTCTCCTGTGTTGTAAACGTCTTCGATGCAATTATAAAAAGGCAAGTACTCGGCTTCAGCTTCTTCAAAACTTCCGCTATATGTGTCCCGTCAACATTAGAAACAAAATGCACATTCATCTCTTCCACGGCATACGGCTTCAATGCAGTCGTAACCATATATGGTCCCAAATCCGAACCACCAATCCCAATATTCACAATATCAGTTATTTTCTCCCCTCTGTACCCTCTCCATTTACCGCTGTGAACGTCATCACAAAAAGTATTCATCTGCGACAAAACCCTTCGGACCCTTGGCATAACATTCTTCCCGTCAACAAACACAGGATTCTCAGTACGGTTCCTTAGTGCAGTATGCAGTACTGCCCTGCCTTCCGTAAAGTTGAGCTTCTCACCATTGAACATATCTTCAATCGCTGATTTCAAACCAAACTTCTCAGCAAGTTCGACTAAAAGCTTGACCGTATCTTCGGTAATCCTGTTTTTCGAATAATCGAAAAGAATATCTTTGAATTTTATACTGAACTTTTCAAATCTTTTTTCATCTTTCAAAAACAAATCTTTCATTTGCAAATTTCTAACCAAATCGAAGTGTCTCTTCAATTCTTTCCATTCTTGCAATTCAACAAGTTTACTCATATTTCTCATGATAATTAATATTGTACAAACCGAAAAGTAAATTAATAAAAAAAAAGCAAAGTTAAAAAAAAGAAGTTTTAATTGTAAATCCTAAATGTCTTTTAAAGTTAGATTTATCATAAAAATTCTCATCTTTTTATTATAGTTATTGTCAATTTTGGAAAATCCCAAAATAAGATTTTTGATATTTTGTCCAAAAAATTTGAAGTCCCTTCGTAACACCCTTTCTTTTAATTATTTGATATAATTTCAATAACCCAAAAATATATATTGATTTGACCTCCGTAATGTGTTATTTTTGTAATCTAAAAATATACAAAAATTAAAATAACATAATTAAGAGATAAGTCTATGAAATTATCTGAATTTAAGTATGCTTTGGCAAAAAACTCAATTGCTAAGTACCCTGCCGACCCACGCGACAGCTCCAAACTTATGATTTTAGACAAGGAAACCGGCAACACCAAAGACATTAAGTTCAAGGACATACACAAACTCTTCGAAAAAGGAGATTGCCTCGTCCTCAACGAAACTAAAGTTTTTCCTGCAAGAATGTTCGGAAAAAAAGAGAAAACAAATGCAAAAATAGAGGTTATGCTCCTAAGAGAATTGAAATCTGAAGACAGAATCTGGGACGTTATAGTCGAACCGGCTCGTAAAGTACGTATAGGAAACAAAATCTACTTCGATGACAGCAAATTTTACTGCGAAGTCATTGACAACACAACTTCAAGAGGTAGAACAGTCAGATTCAGCTACGACGAAAACATTTTCGGGCTTATCAAAAGAATCGGTCACATGCCCTTGCCCGAATACATCAAAAGAGAACCTACTGAACACGACAAAGAAACCTACCAATGCGTTTTTGCAAACGAAAAATATCTCGCTTCCATTGCACCTCCTTCTGCGGGACTACATTTCACAGAAGATTTACTAAAAAAGATTGAAAAAAAAGGAGTTAGAATTGCAAAAATCGTTATGAACATCGGTCAGGGAGTCTTTGAAACAATCGAAGTCGAGGATTTGACTAAGCACAGAATGTATTCAGAATACTTTGAAATAACAAGAGATACAGCTGAAACAATAAATAAATCAATCAGAGCAAAAGGCAAAGTCTTTGCCGTTGGTGCTTCTGTTGCAAGAGCTTTGGAAGCTTCTGTTCTGACTTCTTATACCGTTAAGCCAAATCGTGGTTGGACAGATAAATTCATCTATCCACCTTACGATTTTAAAATTGTTAATAATCTAATCACCAATTTTCATCCACCTGCAACTCCTTCATTGCTTTTAGCCGCCGCTTTCGCAGGAAGAGAGAATTTATTTAAAGCATATAAAACAGCAATGAAAAATGATTACAGGTTTCTGGTCTATGGTGATGCTATGATAATAAAAGGCTAAATATCAAAGCTTTAAATGTTCTAAAAAACAAAAAGGGTGAGTCAAAGGGAGAAAGCAAATTAATAATTATAAATTTACCGTTAAAGCGGTCTGAGGCATGCTTACAGTGTGCCTTATTTTATTTGTAACAATTATGGAATTAATGTTATGACTGAACATAGTGATATTGTAAAAAAAATTAAAGAGGAATTTTCAAGCCCCCCAAAAAAGGATTGGATGCTTGTTGCCGAACAATCTTTGAAAGGAAAACCCGTTGAAAAAATCTCTTCGCTGAATTATGAAGGAGTAAACGTACAACCCATTTATTCTAAAGAAGATATTGAAACATTAAATCAAATTACCAACAGCACGCCAGGCTCATTTCCATTCGTCCGCGGAAAGAATTTTGATGGTTACAAAACCAAATCATGGGAAATCAGCCAACCAATAATCGCAAAAGACTCAGCGGAATTCAATGCCAAATTAAAAGATTATTTGTCCAGAGGTCAAACTTCTGTTACCTGTATATCCAATGACTATGATAATACGATTACAAATTTCTTCCCTAAGAATTCCACAGAATTTAGCAAAGCATTTGATGGAATTGATTTAAAAAATGTTCCAATCAACTTCTTTGTCGGTCAAAATGCCTCAAAATATCTTGAAATTATTGATAATTATATTGAAAACCATAACTTAAGCTGGTCGGATATTCAGGGCGGTCTGGATTTTGACCCCATTGCTGATTTGGTTACCAAAGGAAATTGCAATTACCCTTTGGAGTCAGCATTTAATGATTTGAAAAAGCATCTAAAGAAAATGGCAAATTCCCGTTTTTGTCCCGTATCAGTAAGCGGATTACCATATCGTGAAGGAGGAGCTGACGCAGTCCAGGAACTTGCTTTCATTTTAGCAACTTCGGTTCATTATCTGAGAAACTTGCTAAATGACTTTGATATTGATTACTTAGTAAAAAAAATCAGACTTGTCCTTTCCACTGGAAGCGATTTCTTTGTTGAAATTGCTAAAATCAGAGCTGTCAGAATGCTCTGGGCGAAAATAATTAAGGAATTTGGCGGTAATCTGGAATCACAAAAAGCTAACATTTACATCAAATCACTCGAAATGAACAAATCCTCACTTGATATTTATGTAAATATGCTTAGAAACACAACCGAAGCTCTATCGTCAATTATCGGTGGTTGTGATACTCTGGAACTCCTGAACTTTGACAGTACAGTTAAAAATCAAAAATCAGAAGATTTAAAAGATATCATCTTTTCGGAAAGAGTCACAAGAAATACTCAACTCGTACTGGCTGAAGAATGTTTACTTAAAGAAGTTACAGACCCCGCTGGTGGCTCATATTATATTGAATATCTAACTAATGAGATTGCTCAAAAAAGCTGGTTGCTTTTTCAGGAAATTGAAAAACAAGGTGGCATTTTTGAGTCCTTAAAACTTGGCTTCCCGCAAAATGAAGTGGCAAGAACAAAAGCTTTAAGAATCAAAAACTTAGCTACAAGAAAAGATGTCGTACTTGGTGCAAATAAATATCCGAATCTTTCGGAAACTCAGCAGATAACCGAAAGTCCTGAACCAAAAAGCACAGCTCACACCTCACAACTCATTACTCCTATTCCGAAGTTCCGTGCATCTGAAGTATTTGAGACTTTGAGAATGAGAGCTATTGAATTTCAGAAAAAAACAGGTAAAACTCCAAAAGTCTATATTTGTGCTATGGGACCTTTGAGCAAACATAAAGCAAGAGTGGACTTCACTACCGATTTCCTGCACGTCGGTGGTATTGAAACCGAATATAACGGTGGATTTTCCGGCTACGAAGATGCCGCAAAAGCTTTTCTGGAATCAGGGTTGAATGTTGTGGTATTTTGTTCTTCAGATGAAATTTACACTGAATTCGTCCCACAGTTGTCCCGCTTGATTAAAAAAGCCAAGCCATTTACAAAAATCATACTTGCCGGATATCCTGCGGATAAAATCGAAGAATACAAAAATGCCGGTGTTGATGAGTTTATACATATTAAAGCAGATATTGTCAAGATTCTGCAAGATATTTACAATGATTTAATTTAAGGTGATTAAGATGAAAAAAAATATAGATTTTGCAAAAATAGATTTGAATTTAAATAATGATATTCCTCAGAAAGCTGAATGGCAACCGCCTATTAAAGAAGGTAACTATCAAACTCTGGAAGGAATAAATTTGCTGAAATTTTACAATCAAAAAACATTTGAAAATGAACTAAACCTCGACTTTGCATCAGGAATTCCTCCCTTCCTAAGAGGACCGTATCCGACCATGTATGTTACTCAGCCATGGACTATCCGACAGTATGCAGGTTTTTCGACTGCTGAGGAAAGCAATGCGTTTTATAGAAGAAACATTGCCGCAGGACAAAAAGGTTTGTCTGTTGCTTTCGATTTGGCTACTCACCGTGGTTACGACTCTGACCATCCGAGAGTAATTGGCGATGTCGGTAAAGCTGGTGTTGCAATTGACTCCATTCTCGATATGAAAATTTTGTTCGATGGTATTCCTTTGGATAAAATGTCTGTCTCGATGACTATGAACGGTGCTGTTCTCCCTGTTTTAGCATTCTACATAGTTGCCGCAGAAGAGCAGGGCGTTAAGCAGGAATTGCTGACAGGAACAATTCAAAATGATATTTTGAAAGAGTATATGGTTCGAAATACATACATATACCCACCAGAGCCATCAATGAGAATCATCTCCGATATTTTTGCTTACACTTCGAAGAATATGCCCAAATTCAACTGCATCTCCGTTTCGGGCTACCACATGCAGGAAGCTGGTGCTACTGCAGATTTGGAAATGGCATATACTCTTGCTGACGGATTGGAATATGTTCGTGCAGGAATCAAAGCAGGACTTGACATTGATGCTTTCGCTCCAAGAATTTCCTTCTTTTGGGCTGTCGGCAAAAACTATTTTATGGAA